>JAJZIM010000015.1 GCA_021810565.1 Bacillota bacterium | reverse complement strand
CGGCACTCGCGTTTTGGACGACGAGTTGGCTACCGTCAACCTCCGGCGGGATGCCTTCCACGGCGACTGGAATTATTCGGTTCTACCCCACAAGCAAAAGTCAGGTTAATGTTTTCCGGCTCCTTAGTATCAGTGCCATGAATGGTATTAAGCACCATATCGTCCCGGACTGGAAATTATGCCGGCCTTCCCGCTGGTTATTGACCACCCTTTATGACTGATATTGCCAGTTAACCGGGGCGGAAAATTTAATTTTGAGCAAAGCTCCCCATTCAACACGGCACATTGCATCAGGAAGGCAGTTGGCTGTGGATTCCGTTGCGCAACGAATGGCGCGACATTACGAGCAAGCCGGAGGAACTTGTTCGCCAGCGTTTTGTCCGCACGCTGGTTGAGCACTACGGATATTCGTTAGATCAGATGGACCAAGAACGGCGCACACAACACGGTCGCAAAAGCCCTCGTGCCGACATCGTGGTTTGGCAATCACCAACTGATAGAATTGCTAACCGAACACCTGTGCTAGTAGTCGAATGTAAAACTGACACCATTGAAATTCAGGAGCGCGATTACTATCAGGGAGAGTCCTATAGCCGGGCCACAGGCTGCGAATTCTTTATCGCCACCAATGCCCGCCACACCGCGGTGTTCAAAGTGGTGCCTGGCGTGCCTGGGGAGTTTGTCGCTATTAACGAGATCCCTAGGGCTACAGATTGGGGTGACGCCAGGCGTTTGAATGAAATCCGTGAATCTCTGCGGGCCTTCAACCGCAAGGAGTTTCAAGATCTGCTGTTAGAGTGCCATAATATCTTGCGCGATGTTCACAAGATGGATCCCGGGCGAGCCTTTGACACCATATCGAAAATATTATTTATCAAGATGTACATAGAACGTTCTGGCTTATATGGCACCTTTACCACTGAGTACCTCGACCGGCGAGCTCAGGTGCGTTTGCCCACCGATGCTGCAGTGCACGACAGCCTGTTCGAGCAGACGAAGACCTACTATCGGGCTGATGATCTATTCTCCCCTACAGACAAGCTTGACATCTCAGAGGAAACCTTCCGTCGTATTGTCAAGCATCTTGAACGTTTCGACCTTTCTAAAACCGGTGATGACGTTAAGGGGCTGGCTTTCGAAAAGTTCCTTGGCACCACCTTTCGTGGTGAGTTGGGCCAGTTCTTCACTCCGCGCCCTTTGGTGGAGTTCATGGTCGAGCTGCTCAATCCCAAGGAGGGTGAGCTCATATGTGATCCGGCAGCCGGTTCCGGCGGGTTTTTGATCCGCGCCTTCGAACACGTGCGCGCTCAGATTGTGGCTGACATCCAGCAGCAGAAAGATGAGGAGCGGGCTCGCATCGAAGCTTTGGGCCTGCCTGAGGAAGAAGAAGAGCAGCGAATCGAAGAAGCCTTTGCCCGACTTAACCAACAATTGTTGCCTAGCGGCAACGATAATCAGCCTATCGACACCCGCGTCGGCCGCCTGGCTTGGCAATGTATTTACGGTACCGATGCCGAACCGCGCGCTGCTCGTACTGCCAAGATGAACATGATCATGCATGGCGACGGGCACGGCGGCATCCATTACCACGATGGTCTGCTCGACATAAACGGCATCTTCAACGGGCGGTTTGATGTCGTGCTTACTAATCCGCCCTTCGGCTCCAATGTCGGAGCTGATCAGAAGGTTGGTGGCAGTGACGAGACCCGTGTGCCGGAAGATGTTGCCTACCTACAACGGTGTCGTGTTCGCGGCTACGGAGACGCGTGGGAGCAAAGCCACCGTCGTCTGTTGCAAGCCGCCGCCGCCAAGACGCCCATCCTCGATTTGTTTGAGATTGGCAAGGGCAAAAACAATCGCCCCACCGAGCTTATCTTCGTCGAGCGCTGCTTGAACCTGCTCAAGCCTGGTGGCCGAATGGGTATCGTTCTGCCTGATGGCAACCTCAATAATCCCTCGTTGGCTTGGCTGCGCCGTTGGGCAGAAGGCAAAGCCAAACTGTTAGCCGTAGTTGGCCTGCCAGAGAAAACCTTCCATTCCAGCAAGACTACGGTCAAGGCCTCGCTGGTGTTTCTGCGCAAGTTTACAGATGAGGAAACGGCGCAGTGGGAGTCTGCCTGGACGCAGGCCCACGCCGAGTTGGATGCTGGATTCGACCAACAGCGCAGCGACGCCCATGCCGCCTATGCTCCGCGAATTGTCAACGGGGAAGACTCCGATCTGCAATGTTTGTTGACCGAGCTGAGCGCGTTGGGCATCAATCGTGTGCTACCACCCTGGCAGCGTGGCGAAGCGCCGGCTTACCCACGCCAGGTCAGGCCCACTCTGCAAGGCAAGCCGATCTGGCAGAGTAAGGCTGCCACGAAATACAGCAAGGCCACCATCGAACTGAAAAAGAAGGCCATCGCAGCACTGGCCGCGGTGCAGGAGCGTTGTAATGTACTGCTGTCGGAATTAAAAGCGACGTACAAAGCCATCGATGAGGCCCATACCGCAGCCCTATGGGCACGCGTGCGCGAGTTGTTCGACTATCCTGTATTCATGGCTGCACCAAAGGTCGTGGGCATCACCTCTACCGGCGAGACTGGCGAAGGTGTGCCCAACGAACTACCTGGGCTGCTCAAGGCCTACCGCGAATTTGAGGCTTGGATTGCCACTGGCGCGCAAGCGGAGACCATGCCAAATTTTCCGGAGCCCTCCACTGCGTGATCCAACGGTGGAGGGCGATCGAACGCTGGATCGAGAACGACAGATCGACAAGCCGCATCAGTCCATACCCGATGTTACCATTGCGGAAACTGCTAACCAAGCGGCGTGAGCTAGTGCGGATGAACGGCTCTTTTGGTGATTGGCAGGCCATCACCATCAAATTCTCGGGTGAGGTGCTACCGCGCGCGCGTGCCGATGCCTTCAAGGGTGCAATGTTCGCTGCCTATCCAGGTGACCTGGTGTTCTCGAAGATCGACGCGCGCAATGGCGCCGTTGGATTGATCCCGGCCAGCATCCCGAAGGCGGTCGTGACCAGCGAGTACCCGGTCTTCACGCCCAAGGCTGACAAGCTGCGTGCCGACTACCTGCACTATCTGTTGCGAGCTGAGCACTTTCAGGCCGACCTGAAGCGCAAGGCATCTGGCACCAGCGGGCGCAAGCGTGTTACGCCGGACGGGTTCCTGACGCTCGAAGTCCCGGTGCCCGCTCTGGATGAACAGGATACCTTGGTTACCGCCTATGTCGATGCCCTGGCGCGCGCCGCGGCCCTGGAGGAAGAAGCCGAAGCCATCGAGCGTGCTGGCTGGCGGGTGTTCGAAGCGGCGCTCGGCGTGGCGTCACCATCACCGCTGCCGGATCGGTCGGTGTTCGTGGCGCGGTTTAAGGAAGTGGAGCGTTGGAGCCACGACGGGATCCTGCGTGCACAGACACAGAAGCAGGAGTCGGTTATAGTTGGCAGAGGCGCGCTGACTCCACTAGGCCAGTTGGCCAAGGTCAGCTATGGAATCCAGAAATCCCCAGCCAACAGGCCGGGGATGCATGCTCGTCCGTATTTGCGAGTGGCCAATGTGCAGCGGGGCGTACTTGATCTGCGTGAGATCAAGTACATCAACGTACCCGATGCGGACATGCCGAAACTACGCTTGGAGGTTGGTGACGTGCTCCTATGCGAAGGCAACAGCCCGGACTTGGTCGGGCGCGGCGCTATCTGGGGAGGCGAGATCGCGGATTGCGTTCATCAGAACCACGTTCTGCGCATCCGGGTGGATCGGAATCGACTGTTGCCTGAGTATGCGCTGGCGGTAATTAACAGCAGTTATGGGCAAGCGTACTTTCTCAGCAAAGCCAAACGAACTACAAATTTGGCATCCATCAACAGTAAGGAAGTGTCTGGCCTGCTTATTCCAGAGATTGGGGTAGATCGTCAGCAGACGCTGCTGATTGACCTGAACGCCCGTACGCAGGCGGCTAAAGCAAAGCGCGATGAAGCCGCTGCGTTGCGCCAGTCTGCCTGGGCCGTGTTTGAGGCGGCACTATTCGTGCTTGGGGGGAAGAAGCAGTTAAATTAAATCTCAGCAACAGTTGACTTAGGTAGATTTTTTATGTGCGGAACTTAACTGGGTCAAGAGGGAGCGGTTTCCGCGGGAAATGGTCCGACGTCCACTTTCCACAATGCCCCTTGTGTAAAATAAACTGGCCATCCGGCCGACTTTTTCGTGCCCTACGGCTCCCGTAAGGGCCATATTTCGTTTGACACAAGACGGAGGACGGGAGGATGTGCGGCATGGGCGGCAAGGACAGATCCTTCTTTCGGATTGGAGTATCTTCTATGGCCTATGTAGCGCTATTCCACTTCACTGGAACGCTAGCCGTCTTCCCGCTGCCGTTTGCACTAACAACAACAATCACGCTGCTAACTCCGGCAGACACTTGCACCGGGAGATTCGCATCCAAAACCAGCGCACCCGTCAGGTCAGGTGTGGACCAGGTGGTTCCTCCTACAGGGCCTGGATAGGTTTTGCTCTGGGTACCCATGTCGGCAAAGTAGGAGGAGCCACACGTCTCTGCATCGTTGGGAAGCTGCCCCGTAACTGCAGGCCCCTTGAACGTCATTCCTTCGAGTTGAACACTGAAGGGATAGGGGAAAGGGGCCGAAGATGACGGATCGGCAAGGATGTTGACTACCGGCGTGTAGGCCAGACAGGTGATCCCGTTCACCGTTTCCCCAGCCGTCATGCTAACGGCCACCAGCGTGAAGTACGTCCCCCCGACAGAAAAGCTGGTGCTTGGCAGCACGAGAGAGGGATACAGGCTAGTGGTCGTCGTGGGAGGGGCTGGCTGGGTTGGCCTCAAGGTGCCGGAGGAAGACGGCTGGGGTGCGGTATTCGTCTGCGGCACAGGAGAGTGCACCGGAGAATGCTTGGTAGGCACCACGGTCGCCTTCGCGCCGACCGGCTGCCTCGGTTTTGGAGAAGGACTGTGCGGGTGCATCATCGCGGCAACCAGGCCTCCTCCAACCAATACTGATAGGAGCGCCACCGCCGCAAGTCTGACGGGTCCCTCCCGCGCCCACCTTTTGGCGAGTGAATGCAGCCGCGACTTCCCGCCTGTAATCGGAACGGACGGTTTCTCTTGAGGCAGGTTCCCCGCCAGGTTAGATAGAAGCAGCGGCCACAAATCCACCCCGAACAAGCTGTCGCGGCAGGTCTGCTCCGTCAGGGCGCACGCCCGGCAGGCCGACAGGTGCTCGGCCACCTCCCGCATGCGCTCTGTGGGCAACTGGTTGTCAAGGAACCGGGGAAGGTCGGCCAGGACGGGCTTGCACTCTGGGGTGACCACGGCCCGCCGGTCGAGGTTGCGGATGACCTCCCGGCGCAGGGCCTCCCTGGCGCGGGAGAAGAGCATCCTGGCGTTGCCATGGCCGATGGCCAGGGCCTCTGCTATCTCGGGGTAGTCCATCTGCTCAATGGTCCGTAGGGCCAGCACCGCGCGGTACCTCGCGGGGAGCTTGGCTGACAGCCGCCAAACCAAGTCCGCCACCGCCCGCCGGGCGGCGGTCTCCCCAGGATCAGCGTCGTCGGCCGCCTTGCTCCAGACGGCCCCGTCCTCCGCCGTGGGATCAAAGTTTGTCGCAAGCCGGTGCTCCGCCAATCGGGTCCTGCCTATAGCAAGGTTCGTCGTTACCCGGGCCAGCCATGCGCCCGGGTTCTTTATCGCTTCCCCCCTCTTGAGCAGTTCGTAGGCCCTCAGAAACGCTTCCTGGGCCACGTCCTCCGCCTCGTGCCTGGAGCCCAGGATGCGGAAGGCAATCGCCTGCACCCGGGACTGGTGGGAGTTGACCAGGGCCTCCAGGGCCTCGTGCGGCTCCAAGCAAGTCACCTCGCCCAGGAAGTTTTGCCCGGAGGTGTGACGCGACGAGGAAGTCGTGCGTCGTAAATGGTGGGGGCCAGAATCAGCGCAGCATCCGCAACAGTTTGCTCCGCAGGTTTTCAAGCCGCTTCAGCAGGGTCTCCATTTCGGCCAGCACCTCAGCTACGTGCTCGGGGTCAGGACCCACGTTGTACCTGGCGGTCGCCTCGGCCGCGACAATGGCGTCCTCCCGGCCGACCAGGTAGTCGAGTGACACGCCGAGGCAATCCGCGAGCCGCACCAGCACGTCCAGGCTTGGGCGGTAGGCGCCGCGTTCGTAATTGGCGATGGCCGAACGGGGCACGTTCACCATGGCTGCTAGCCGCTCCTGAGAGAAGCGCCGTGCCGTCCGAAGTTCCTTGATCCGTTGTCCAAGGGAGGGCAAGCGAACCGCCCCTTACCTCTTGACTGTATGTATAGCGAACATTATAATGGGTGTGCACAACGAACATAGCCGTGGCAAGGTCTGCCTGTCTTGTTCCTTTCGGCACAGCGCGCCGGAATCCTGCCAGAGAACGGGAGGAGGGTCTCCCATGAACATTCCCCAGGAACAAATCCTCCGTCTGATAAGGCGGGGCTGGCCCGCAAAAAGGATCGCCGCCGAACTTCAGGTAAGCGCCGCAGCCATTCGCAAGGCGGCCTCCCGCGCGGGCCTACGTCTACCGCGATGCAAGGAGCCTACGGTGACAGCCAGGGGAACTACACCGACCACAACCTGGTACCACGAACCTACAGGGCGGCCGCAGCAAGTTTCCCAGAAAAATTGTTCGGAGCCTATTGACAGGTAGGCCCCCACCAGGATATAATGCGGCCGAAAAAAGGAATATGAGGAATTAAACTGAAAATTTGCACATGTCACTCTAGCGTCGCCCGATAAGTATGTCCATAAGACGGCCTGAGGCCCTGGGGAAATCCCCGGGGCCTTTTCGTGGGAGGCGCTGGACTAGCTCCCAGGCATGGAACGTGTGCCGTGTGTCAGGTTCTGGAGGACCGGGAGGCAGGGGAACAGGGCCGTCCTGGGTGAGATCGAGCATAGCTTTGAAAAGGAGGTGGGGCACCCCATGGAAAAGAAGAGTATGCAGGTGCTTGTCGAATACGTGGTGACATGGGGTGCATATCCAGAGCCGGAAGCGGCGGAAGATGCCCGGAGGGAGATCGTACGGCAGGCGCTTTCAAAGGCGGAAAGGGAGGTGCCGGTACTTGGTGAAAGTGGGCATTTACGTGAGGGTGTCCACGGATGAACAGGCGAAGCATGGCTACTCCTTGGGAGACCAGCTGGATAGATGCCGCCGCAGGGCGCTGGAGGAATTCCCGGGGGCTGATATAATCGAGTTCATTGACGAGGGCCACTCCGGCTCCACCCTCAAAAGGCCGGCGATGCAGCGGCTGAGGAACGCCGCGGATCTGTGCGGTCTGGTGGTCATGGATCCAGACCGTCTATCACGGGACACCGTGGACCTCTTGGTCGTTACCGATGAAATCACCCACAACGGGGTGCGCATCGTCTTCGTGGACATGACTTGGGAGAATACCTCCGAGGGGCGGTTCTTCCTATCCATTCGCGGAGCTATGGCTCAGATGGAGCGGGAGAAGATCCGGCAGCGGACGATAAGGGGGAAGCGCCGAAAGGCATCCTTGGGAGGGGTGGCCTGTCCACCGAGCAACATGTACGGATACGCATACGACAAGGTCGTCAAAGAGGTCCGGGTTCGGGAGGACCAAGCCGAGGTGGTACGCAGGATCTTTCAGGAATACATCTCGGGCATGGGCAGTCCCAGTGTGGCCCGGGGACTGAATCGGGACGGCATTGCCGCGCCCAAGGGAGGGGACTGGGATCGCGGCGAGGTGCTGCGCATCCTTAGGATAACGGCCTACGCCGGGATGTTGTCCCAAGGGACGGACAATGAGGGCCGGCGGATTTTCGTGGCCTGCCCGCGCATCGTGGTCCCAGAGACCTTCGCGGCTGCAAACGCACTACTGATGGAAAATTCTCGCCGCTGCAGGTCTGGCACCAATAACCCGGCGCTTCTGTCGGGAATCCTGCAGTGTGGGGAATGCGGGGCTTCCCTGCGGGCCTTTCGCAAGCGACCGGTGCCGGGTCTCGCCTCCTATTACGTCTGCCTAAATCGCCAGGGCCAGATGGAGCGCGGCGATGGGGGGCGGTGCCCCAACGGGTACCACCGGATGGACAACCTGGACGCTACGGTTTGGACCACCGTCCAGGATTACCTTGGCAGGCCGGAGGACTTCTGGCGCTCGCTCTTGGCCGTGCGATCGGAGGACATAGGCCGGGGGTCAGATTTGAAGCGGCTGAGGAGCCAAATGGACAAGCTCCAAAGTGGGCGGCGCAATCTATTGGTTTTGGTGGCAGAGGGCATGGCCAAGCTGGACGAGGTGCGGGAGAACCTGCGGCGGATAGATGCCCAACTGGCTATACTCGAAGCCCAGGACCGGGCGGCAAAACACGCCTCCCGTGTACCCATGGACTTAGGCCCGGTCTTGGAATGGCTAGCTGTCCTGCGGCAGGACGCCGGATCGGCCATGTCCTTGGACGAGCGGCGGAACGTCCTGCTGCGGCTCGTCACTCGCATCACCGTGGACCGTACGGGCAAGGTGGTCTTGGAGGGCCGGGTCCATCCGGCAGACGGATCACATGTTGGACCTTCTGACGACCGGCGCACCGTACCGCGCCCCGACGACGTGGTGGCTCCCTTCTCCAGCCGCGGTCCCACGACGGACGGCGTCACCAAGCCGGATTTGCTCTCCCCGGGGGTGCGGGTGATCTCCCTGCGGGCGCCCGGCTCCTATCTGGACAAGAAGCTGGCGGCGGCCCGGGTGGGCCAGCACTACTTCGAACTGTCGGGCACCTCCATGGCCACGCCCCTGGCGGCGGGGGTGGCGGCTCAAATGCTGTGCCTCGAGCCCACCTTGTCTCCCGACGCCCTCAAGGAGCGCCTCCTCGGTACGGCCCAGGACCGCGGCTACCCCCCTGACGTGCAGGGGAGCGGCTATCTGGACGCTCAGGCGGCCGCGGGAGGGCGCGCCGCGGCCGCCGGATGAGGGGGAGCCGCCTCGCGGGCGGCTCCCCCTCAAATGCGCAGCAGCTTGAAGAGCAGGGTGCTGACCAGGCCGGCCAGGAAGGCCGTCAGCGCGATGAACTGGGCGTAGCCGAGACCCGGCCAGTACATGCCGCTCAACAGGCCGAAGAGGACGCCGGCCATGGTGTTCTCCAGGTACACCCGCGGCGGCGACAGGCGCCGGTTGGCGGTGTCGATGCCCACTTGCCAGGTGACGAAGCCCAGCGCTCCTACCAGGGCCAGCCGCAGGGGGTGGGCGGGGGGCCGCGGTTCACAGGGCGTGCCCGGTTCGGTCCAGGACAACCAGGGTCACCTCCGGATCCCGCCGCAGTTCTTCCAAGGCGGCGACCGGCAGTTGTGCGGCGAAGGCGTCGGCCAGTTCCAAGGCGGGACCCGGCCGACCGTGGCGGTGCCGCACCCAGCGGATTAGGCGCTCGGGAGCGCATCCTGGCCGCAATTGCACCACCACCGGCACCCGGGTGAGCGCCAACCGCCAGCGGGTCAGCAGCCGGCCCACGGGGGCGGGGAGGTAGGGCAGGGGGCGGGCGAGCAGCGCCAGCAGCCGTTCCAGATCCGCGTCCACCGGGGCGTCCATGCCGTCTCCCCCCGCCCCTAGCGGGGGGACGATTCCCGAGTCGCGGCCAGCACCTTGTCCGCCATCAGCCGCAGGATGTCCGAGGAGCCGAGGAACTCCAACAGGGTCTTCAGGTCCATACCCCGGTGGTCGGGGAGGGGCGCGGCGGGTCGCGGCCCCGCGGCGGCGGGATGGGCTGCCTCGTACTCCTCCGCGGGCAGGGCCCATAGGTCGTAGAGGGATTCCAGGTGCAAGGCGGTGGCCTGGATCCTGCGCCCCAGGTCGTAGATCCCGGCGGACAGCTCCCGGATGGCGGCCAGGGGGGGATCCGCCGTGGGCGGGCGCGATGGCGCGGTCAAGGCGGCGGCCTCGGGTTCCGGCGGCGGATCGGCTACCGCCGCGGGGGCCGGATCGGGATCCGGGAAGGCGTCGGGAGGGGGGGCGGGATCGGGGGCAAGCTCGGCGAGGTCCACCGGCAGCAGGGCGGCTGCGCTGGCGGCGGCGACGCCGGGATCGGCGGCGGGGACCGCCGCCTTGGGGTGCTCCGGCCGGCCCAAACGGTGGATGCCCAGGCGCTGTTGGGCCAGGGTCAGCGGCATGCTGTCGGTCATGCTCTGTGTACGCTCCTCTCCGAGGATGGTTCGCCCGGAATCCCCGGCACCATCACTCGCCGGGGGCGAACTTCTTGCCCCAGGGACCGGTGAACACCAGGAGCAGGGTGCCGAGCCCCAGCAGGGCCCACCCCAACGGCGCCAGCCTGCCGGTCGGCAAAGAAGGCAGCATCTCCATAAACACCTCCCTTCCGGTCTTCCTTCCGGCAGCTTATGCCCCGCGCGACCCGGGGGTGCATCGGCGAGGCGCACATCCCGGGGGAAACCAAACCGGATCGGTCGCCGGCGGGCCCGAAACGGCATCGCCGGTGGGTTTGCCAGGAGGGCATCCCTTCGGTTAAAATTAAGCGGGTGAAGGGGGAAAAGGATGCGCCAGACGGTAGCCGTGGGAGCCGGCAAGCTCACCCGGCAGCTGAGCCGCTGGTCGGGGCGCGGCGGGTCGACCCTGCCGGGCCGGGTGGTGCTCGCCCTGGAGCCGGATTTTCTGCGGCGGATGGCCGCCCAGGTCGGGACGGGCAGCCTTTTGGTGACCGGCACCAACGGCAAGACCACCACCGCCAACCTGCTGGCGGGGATGCTGCGCCGAGGGCACCGGGTGTGCCACAACGCTGCCGGGGCCAACCTGCTGGTGGGGTTGACCACGGCCTTCCTGACCGAGTGCGACCCCTGGGGCCGTCTGCGAGCGGAACTGGCCGTCCTGGAGGTGGACGAGGCCACCATGCCGCGGGCGGCGGCCGAGCTCTCACCCGTCGGCGGGGTGGTGACCAACTTCTTCCGCGACCAGTTGGACCGCTACGGCGAGCTGGAGCATTCCGTGGAGCTGGTGCGCCGGGGCTTGGCGCACTTTCGGCCCGGGGGCTTCCTGGCCCTGAACGCGGACGATCCGCTGGTGGCCGGACTGGCGGAGGGTACCGATCTGCGGGCGGTGTACTTCGGGGTCGACGATGCCTCCCTGGGCACCTCCCGGCGGGAGCACGCGGCGGAGGCGCGCACCTGCCGGTGCGGGCAGCCGCTCGGCTACCGGCGATATTTCTATGCCCACCTGGGCCATTGGGCCTGTTCCGAGTGCGGCCTGGCCCGCCCGGAGCCGGCGATCAGCCTGCGCCGCCTGCGGCCCCGGGCGGAGGGGGCCCGGCTGACGGTGGCGACGCCCCGGGGGGAGCTGGAGTTCACCTTCCCCCTGCCCGGGTTGTACAATGTGTACAACGTCCTGGGAGCCCTGGCGGCAGCCTGGGCCATGGGAGAGGACGTGCCGGCCCTGGGGCGGGACCTGGCCGAATACAGCACCGTCTTCGGCCGGATGGAGCGGCTGCGGGTGCGCGGCCGGGAGGTGCGCTTGGCCCTGGTGAAGAACCCCGTCGGCTTCAACCAGGTGCTGCGCACCCTGGGCCAGGAGCGGGGGGAGCAGGTGTTGGTCCTGGCCATCAACGACCGCTATGCCGACGGCACCGACGTGTCCTGGCTGTGGGACGTGGATTTCGAGCCCCTGGCCGGGGCGTCCTCCCGCATCATCGCCTCCGGCATTCGCGCCGCGGACATGGCCTTGCGGCTGAAGTACGCCGGGGTGCCGCCCCAGCGCGTCTCGGTGATCGAGCGGCCCATCACGGCGCTGGAGCGCGCCCTGGCCGGCATCGGCGCCGGGGGCGTGGTCTGGGTGCTGCCCACCTACACCGCCCTGCTGGAGCTGCGCGCGGACATGGCGCGGCGGGGCTGGGCCCGCCGCTTCTGGAGGGTTTGAGGATGCAGGTTTGCATCGCGCACCTGTACCCGGAGCTGATGAACCTGTACGGCGACCGGGGCAACGTGATCGCCCTGGAGCGGCGCGCCGCGTGGCGCGGCTGGGAGGTGGAGATGCGCCGGGTGGGCCTAGGGGATCCCTTCGACCTGGGAGAGGCCGACCTGATCTTCCTGGGGGGTGGGGAGGACCGCTCCCAGCAGCTGATCTTCCGGGACCTCTTGGAGGAGAAGGCCGCCTCCCTGCGGCGGGCGGTGGAGCAGGGGGCGGCGGTGCTGGCCATCTGCGGCGGATATCAGCTGTTGGGGCGCCACTACCGTCCGGCCCAGGGGGACGAGATTCCGGGGCTCGGCCTCCTGGACGCCCACACCGAGGCGGGGGAGCGCCGTCTCATCGGCGACGTGGTGGCCGAGAGCCCACCCCTGGGGGGGGCCACGCTGGTGGGTTTCGAGAACCACTCCGGACGGACCTTCCTGGGCGAGGGGGTTACCCCCCTGGCCCGGGTGCGCGCGGGGTTCGGCAACAACGGGGAGGACGGCACCGAGGGAGCGGTGTGGCGGGGGGTGGTGGGCACCTACCTGCACGGGGCGGTGCTGCCCAAGAATCCGGCCCTGGCCGACTACCTGCTGCGGCGGGCCATGGAGCACCGGGCTGGCCGGCCGGTGGAGCTTTCACCCCTGGACGACGCGGCGGAGGAGCGGGCCCACCGGGCCTTGCTGCACCGCCCGGGCGGCAGACGTTGAAGGAGGTACATAGACATGGCGGACGTGAAGGATTTGACCATCATCGGCGGGGGACCGGCGGGATTGACGGCGGCCCTGTATGCGGCCAGGGCCAGGCTCTCCACCCTGGTGTTGGAGCAGGGGCTGCCGGGGGGGCAGATGGCCACCACCGACGAGGTGGCCAACTATCCCGGCTTTCCCGACGCGGTGAGCGGGGCCGAGCTGTCGGACCTGATGCGACGGCAGGCCGAGGAGTTCGGGGCCGAGTTGGAGCTTTCCGAGGTGGAGCGGGTGGCCCAGGAGGGGGACGAGTTCGTCCTGGCCACCACCGGCGGGGAGCGGCGCTCCCGCACCGTCATCATCGCCTCCGGGGCCACCCACCGCAAGCTGGGGGTGCCGGGGGAGGACCATTTGCAGGGGCGCGGCGTCTCCTACTGCGCCACCTGTGACGGGGCCTTCTTCCGCGACCAGCATGTCTTCGTGGTGGGAGGCGGCGACACGGCGGTCCAGGAGGGCACCTTCCTGACCCGCTTCGCCAGCCGGGTGACCGTGATCCATCGCCGGGACCAGCTTCGGGCCACCAAGGTGCTGCAGGAGAAGGCCTTCGCCAATCCCAAGGTGGACTTCGTCTGGGACAGCGTGGTGGAGGAGGTCCTGGGGGATCAGGTGGTCAACGGGGTGCGGGTCAGGAACGTCAAGACCGGCGAGACCCGGGCCCTGCCGGGGGAGGGGGTCTTCGTCTTCGTGGGCATCCTTCCCAACACCACCTTCCTGCACGGCTTCGTGGACTTGGACGCCTCCGGCTATGTGGTGACCGACGCCGAGCTTCGGACCTCCCGTCCCGGCGTGTTCGCCGCCGGCGACGTGCGGGCCACGCCGCTCAGGCAGGTGGCCACGGCGGTGGGGGACGGGGCCATGGCGGCCGTCCTGGCGGAACATTGGCTGGAGGAGCGGTCCTGAGCGACGCCCCCGTGGTCATCGGTACCGCGGGGCACATCGACCACGGCAAGACCGCCCTGGTGCGGGCCCTCACCGGGCAGGACACGGATCGCCTGCCCGAGGAGCGGTCCCGGGGCATCTCCATCGACCTGGGCTTCGCCCACTTCCGGCTGCCCGGGGGCCGGATGGCGTCGGTGGTGGACGTTCCCGGGCACGAGCGGTTCATCCGCAACATGCTGGCGGGGGCCACGGGCATAGACCTGGTGCTGCTGGTGGTGGCCGCCGACGAGGGGGTGATGCCGCAGACGCGGGAGCACCTGGACATCCTGGGGCTCCTGGAGCTGTCCTGCGGAGTGGTGGCCCTGACCAAGGTGGACCTGGTGGAGCCGGAGTGGCTGGACCTGATGGAGGAGGAGGTCCGGGGCGCCCTTTCCGGCACCTTCCTGGAGGGGGCGCCGATGGTGCGGGTGTCTGCGGTCACCGGCCAGGGCATCCCGGAACTGGCCCAGGCCTTGGATCGGGTGCTGCCCGCGGTGCCGCCCCGGGACCTGTCCTCCTTTCCGCGCCTGCCCATCGACCGGGTGTTCACCGTGCCCGGCTTCGGCACCGTGGTCACGGGCACCCTGCGCTCCGGTCGGATACGGGTGGAGGACCGCCTGGAGCTGTTGCCCGGTCGGCGAGCGGTGCGGGTGCGCGGGCTGCAGGTCCACGGCGCCCCGGTGGAGGAGGCCGGCGCCGGGCAGCGGGTGGCGGTGAACCTGGCGGGGGTGGACCGGGAAGAGGTGTCCCGCGGCCACGTCCTGGCGCCGCCGGGGTGCCTGTCCCCGGCCTCCCTTTTCTCCGCCCGGCTGCGCCTGTTGCCCGGCGCTCGCCGCCTGGCCAACAACACCCGGGTGCACCTGCACACCGGCACCAGCGAGGTGCTGGCCCGGGTGCTGCTGCTCGACCGGGAGGAACTGGCTCCCGGGGAGGAGGCCTTCGCCCGGTTGAAGACCGAGACGCCCCTGGTGGCCGGTTCGGGCGACCAATACATCCTGCGCTCCTACTCGCCAACCGTCACCATCGGCGGCGGGCGGCTGCTGGAGGCGGGGGTGCGCCGGCGGCGCTTCGCGGCGCGGGACCTGGCGGAATTGGCCCTGCGGGAGGCCGGAGATCCCCGCCAGTTGGCCCTGGCCCGCATCGTCGGCGGCGGGATCCGTCCCGTGGCGGTGGCGGAGCTGACCCGCACCCTGGGCCTGGAGGCGGCGCAGCGCGATCGGATCCTGGCCTCCCTGGCGGCGGAGGGTGCGGTACTGGCCCTGGAGGGCGGCTACTACCTCTCCCGGGAGGGCCTGGGGGCGCTGGGAGAGCGCCTGCGCTCGCTCTTGGAGGAGTTTGCCCGGTCCAACCCCCTGAAGCGGGGCATGGGGCGGGGGGAGGTGCACCAGCGCCTGCTGCCGGGTCTGGATCCCAAGGTGTTCGCCCAGCTGTTGTCTTTGCTGCAGAATGCGGGGTTGGTGGAGCTGGAGCGGGAGCGGGTGGGACTGCCCGGCCGGGCACCCCAGCTAAGCCCGGCCCAGGAGAGGGCGCGGGAACTGCTGCGGCAGCGTTTCCGAGAGGCCGGCTTCGCGCCGCCGGACGCGGCGCAGGCCACCGCGGATCTGCCGGTGAGCCCCCGCCAAGGGGAGGATCTCTTGCAGCACCTGGTGGAGGAGGGTGAGCTGGTGAAGGTGGGGGACGCCTTCTGGCACCGGGAGAACCTGGCCGAGGCCACCCGGCGGCTGCAGGAGGTGCTGGCCCAGCACGGGCGCATCACCGCGGCGGACTTTCGCAATCTCTTGGGCACCAGCCGCAAGTATGCCGTGCCCTTGCTGGAATATTTCGACGGCATCAAGCTGACCCGCCGGGAGGGAGACTACCGGGTGCCCTTCCGGCGCTAGCCGCCCTTGCGTCGGGGAGCGGTGACGGATACGATAGGTGGGGAGAGGGAAAGGGGGAGAGCGTTCATGCGCGTGGTGCCCAAACCCTGGGGGCGGGAGGTCTGGTGGGCTCAGACGGATCGCTACGTGGGCAAGATCATCGAGGTGCGCCGCGGAGAGTCCCTCAGCCTGCAGTACCACCGGGTGAAGCTGGAGACCATGTACTTCCAAAGCGGGGAGGCCGAGCTGGTCCTGGGGGACGAGACGCGGCGGGTGGGCCCGGGCGACGCGGTAACCATCCCTCCCGGCACCCGCCACCGCCTGACGGCCCTGTCGGACCTGACCCTGTTCGAGGTGTCCACGCCCGAGGTGGAGGATGTGGTGCGCCTGGAGGACCGCTACGGCCGGGCGGGGGGAGAGGCTTGAAGCGGGTCCTCTTCGCCGACGCCCGGGCCCACGATCCGGAATATGAGGGGAGTCTGCCGGCCAAGCTGGAGGAGCTCCTGTCCCGAGCCGGCCTGGAACGCTGCGTGGCGCCGGGGGACTATGTGGCGGTCAAGCTGCACCTGGGCTCCCAGGGCGCCTTCCGCACGGTGCGGCCGGTGTTCGTGCGCAAGGTGGTGGAGGCGGTGCGCCAGGCGGGCGGCAAGCCCTTCGTGGCCGAGACCACCCGCATCCCCGGCCTGGAATATCTGGAGGTGGCGGCGGCCAACGGCTACACCCACCACACCTGCGGGGCGCCGGTGATCCTGGCCGACGGCATCTTCGGCCGGGACTCGGTGCCGGTGCGGGTGGAGGGCGGCCGGTTGGTGCAGGAGGTGGGGGTGGCCTCGGCGGTCCACGACGCTCCGGCCATGGTGGTGCTGACCCACGCCAAGGGCCACATGGGGCCCGGCTTCGGAGGCGCCCTGAAGAACATCGCCATGGGCGGCCTGGGCACCCGGAACCGCGCCAACCAGACCAACCGCGGGCATTTGCACACCCTGGAGAACCGCCCCCCGGCCTGGGAGCGGGAGCGGTGCACCTGGTGCCTCACCTGCGCCAAGATCTGCCCGGTGGGGGCCATCCGCATCGAGGTGCGGGAGCGCTGGGAGCTGGAGGAGGCGCGCTGCGACCGGTGCGGGCGCTGCGTGCGCTCCTGCGAGGACGGCGCCTTGTCCCTGCCCCTGTCCGAGGAGCTGTTCGCCCGGGGAATGGCCGAGGCGGCCCGGGCGGTGCTGTCCACCTTCGGGCCGGGCAAGGTGCTGTACGTGAACTTCGTGCTCGAGGTGCAGCCGGAGTGCGATTGCATGCCCTCGGCGGACACGCCGGTGGTCCAGGACCAGGGGATCCTGGTGGGCGACGATCCGGTGGCGGTGGACCAGGCCTCCCTCGACCTGATCGACGCGGCGGTTCCCCTGCCCCTGTCCCGCGCCGCCGACCGGGGCATCGCCGAGCCGGGGAACCTCCTGGGGCGGCTGCACGGCAAGCGGCCGGAGCTGGTCCTGGAGTATGCCCGGGAGCTGGGCCTGGGGGAGCGGGAGTATTACCTGGAGCGGGTGCGCCGCAAGAGGAGTTGAGGCATTTGCGCAAGTTCCGGCGGCTCTACGTGTGGGTGGTCTACCTGGTGCTGATCGCCTTCCTCTTGACCTCGGTGGCCATGGTGCTGCCGGCCCTGGTGCGCTGATGCACCTATCCGAGGTGTTGGCGCGCATCGACGGCCGCAGCTACGCCGCCTACCGGGAGCTGGCCGGCCGCTTTGCCTACCCCGAGGGGGAGTTGGTGGTGGAGCGGGTGCAGGCCGACCCCTTCGCGCCGCCCTCGCGGGTGTGCTTTCGGCTGGCGGCAAACCAGGCCGGCTTCCCGGCGGAGCTTTTCGCCACCGCCTCCCGCCGGGTGGCCCTGGCGGACTACCTGGCGCGGCGCGCGGCCCGGGCGGCGCAAAGCCTGGGGCGGGAGGGCCGGGGTCGCGTGGTGGTGGATTGCGGGGGCCAGGAGGTGCTGCCCCGCAACAGCCTGCGCGTGGAGGCCGACGGCGCCGTGCGGCTGCGCTGCGCCGTGGAGTTGCCGGCCAAGGGGCGCACGGTGCTGGGACGCCGGGCCCTGCGCCTGTTGGAAGAGGACCTGAGGGGACGGGTGGCGGGCTCCCTGCGCTACGCCGCCCTTCCTAGGGAGGAGCTGGCGCGCTGGGTGTACCTGGCCGACGACCGGGACTTCCTGCGCGGGGAGCTGGAGCGGCGGGGCTGGGTGGCCTTCGTGCCCGGCGGCGCGGTGCTCCCCCGGGAGAGCGGGCGCAGCCAGCGTCCCATGGCCGGGGCGGTGGCCTTTTTTCCCCCGCCGGAGCTGGCCGCCACGGTGCGCCTGCCCCGGGCCGGTCCGGTGCGGGGGATGGCCCTGCCCCGGGGAGTCACGCTGCTCATCGGCGGCGGCTTCCACGGCAAGAGCACCCTGCTTTCCGCCCTGGAGCGCGGCGTCTACGACCACGTGCCGGACGACGGCCGGGAGCTTTTGCTCACCGATCGCGACGCGGTGAAGGTGCGCGCGGAGGACGGGCGGCGGGTGACCCGGGTGGACTTGTCGGCCTTCCTCGCGCAGCTGCCGGGAGGCGTGGAAACGGCGGATTTCGCCACCGAATCGGCCAGCGGCAGCACCTCCCAGGCGGCCAACATCCTGGAGGCCTTGGAGCTGGGAGCGAGGGTGCTGCTTTTGGACGAGGACAAGAGCGCCGGCAACTTCCTGGTGCGCGACGCCCTCATGCAGCGGGTGGTGGCCAAGGACCAGGAGCCCATCACTCCCCTCGTGGACCGGGTGCGGCCCCTGTGGGAGGAGCGGGGGGTGTCCACGGTGCTGGCCCTGGGCGGCTGCGGCGACTATTTCGCCGTGGCGGATCGGGTGGTGCTCCTGGAGGAATACCGGCCGCGGGACGCCACGCAGGAGGCCCGGGCGGCGGCCGCGGCGGGACCGGCCCGCCGGTCGGAGGCGTCGGGCTTTCCGGCGCCGGTGGCGCGGGTGCCCTGTCGCCGCGGGGACGATCCCGGCCGCAGGGTTTCGGCCCTCGGGCCGGACCGCATACGCTACGGGCGGGAGGAGGTGGATCTGTCCTTTCTGGACCAGTTGGTGGAACCGGGCCAGACTCGCGCCGTGGCGGACATCCTGCGCCGCTTCGACGCCGACGGGCGCCGGCCGCTGCGGGAGGTGCTGGTGGAGTTCCTGGCCGAGGTGGCGGCGGATCTGGACCGGTGCTCACCGCAAGGGGTTCCCGGGGACTATGCCCTCCCCCGGCTGTATGAGCTGGGGGCGGCGTGGAACCGGCTGCCCGACCTGGCGGTGGCCCAGCTCCTGCGGTGAGCCGCCGGGAGGTCCGCGTGCTGGTCGCCGGGGTCTGCGGGTCGGGCAAGAGCACCCTGGCTCGGCTTTTGACCCAGGCGGGCTTTCCGGCCCGGGCCCTGGCCCTGGAGCACAGCCGTCGGGCCGAGGGGTGGCCCGGACCCGGCAGACGCCGGCTGGTATTTCTGGACTGCGACTGGCGCACCACCTTGGCGCGGGGCAAGGCGGGCTGGGATCCCGAGCGCCACCGGCGCCAGCGGGAGCGTCTGCGCCGGGTGCGCGAGGCTGCCGATCTTTACGTGATCACCGATGGGTTGAGCCCCGACGAGGTCTGTCGGCGGGTGCGAGGGCACCTCGAGCGGACGGGGGAGGATCGAACTAATCATTGACAAGATAATTATTCATGATAAAATGTAGGCATGAAAGACGTGTTTTCTCCAAAGGAGTTTGGGCAACTCGTAGGGCGAACCACCGGAACGCTGCAACGGTGGGATCGCAAGGGAATTCTCAAGGCCAAGCGCACCCCCACCAATCGGCGCTACTACACCTGGGAGGATTATCTCCAGACCACAGGCCGCAAGCCTACCCGCCGCTTGAGCGCCACCTATTGCCGCGTTTCCAGCGGTGGTCAGAAGAACGACTTGCAAAGCCAACGAGAGGCCGTGGAGCAGTTCTGTATAGCATCTGGACGTCAGGTGGATTTGCGCTTGGAAGATGTGGGCAGCGGTCTTAACTATCAACGCAAGCGGTTTGTCGAATTAATGCGGCGGGTGGAGGCCGGAGAGATCAAGGAAATCGTCATTGCCCACAAAGATCGGTTGGTTCGTTTTGGTTATGAATGGTTTGAGGCTTTTTGCCGCAGTCATGGGACAGAAATTATTGTGATGAATGCACAAAGCCTCTCGCCCGAGCAGGAAATGGTCAAGGATCTCTTGTCTATAGTCCATTGCTTCTCCTCCCGATTGTACGGACTGCGACGTTATAAGAAAAGCATCGTCGCCATGATTAAGGATGAGGAGGCGACCGTGCCGTGATCCTGGCGCACAAGATCGAGATGCGGCCCGCCCAGGCCCAGGAGACGTATTTCCGCAAGGCCTGCGGCACGGCGCGGTTCGCCTACAACTGGGGGCTGGCCCGATGGAGCGAGCTTTACGCCGCCGGGGAGAAGGTGGATCACTATCGCCTCAAGGCGGAACTCAACCGGATCAAGCGGGAACAGTTCCCCTGGATGTACGAGGTGACGAAGTGCGCCCCGGAGGCGGCCTTGGCCGACCTGGGAACTGCATGGGCCAACTACTTCCGGGATCTCAAGCGGAAGGGCACCCGCAGGGCCATGCGGCCCAAGTTCAAGCGGAAGGGGCGATGCCGTGACAAGTTCTACGTGTTCAACGACCAGTTCGTGATTGACGGGAAGCGCATCCGGCTGCCGCACGTCGGCTGGGTGAGGCTCACGGAGGAGCTTCGGTTCCAGGGCAAAATTCTCGGGGCCACCGTTTCCCGGGAGGCGGACAGGTGGTTCGTGGCGGTGCAGGTGGAAGTCGCGGAGGCTCCCGTCCGGCGCGAAAGCCAAGCGCCGGTGGGGATCGACCTCGGGCTGAGGGCCGCCGCCGTCCTGTCCACGGGGAAAACCTACGCTCCTCCCAAGGCTCTGGCGAAAAACCTCAAAAAGCTGCGGCGGCTGTCCCGGCAGCTTTCCCGCAAGAAGAAGGGCGGGAGCAACCGGGAAAAGGCCAAGCTGCGCCTGGCGCGGCTGCACCGCAGGATCGCCAACCTCCGGCGGGACTGGACGCACAAGCTGACCACCGGCATCACCTGCAAGTACGGCCTGATCGCCGTCGAGGACCTGGGCGTAATGAGCCTGATGCAAAACCACAGTCTTGCCAGGGCCATCGCGGACGTCGGCTGGGGCGAGATCCGCCGCCAACTGGAGTACAAGGCGGCCAGGATGGGCGGCCGGGTGATCGCCGTGGACCGCTTCTTCCCCTCCTCCCGGGAATGCCGCAAGTGCGGCGCAAAACACGAGACGCTCACCCTGGCCGACCGGGTGTTCGTCTGTCCGGCGTGCAACCACCCGGAGGACCGAGATCTTCACGCCTCCCGGAAAGTTCTTCGGGAGGGACTTCGGATGGCGAAGACTACCGTGGGTCCCACGGAAAGTGACGCCTGCGGACAGCGGGCCTCCACGGGGCGGAAACGCTTCGCGAGCCGGCTGGAGGAAGCAGGAAGGCAGGAGGCTGCGGCCAATGACGGCCAGGTAAAACATCGGGAAAAAGTGGCGGCGTGCGATGAGTATGTTTGCACACGTTTCCGATGACAGCGAGAGGAGTGGGGCGGACATGGCTGATGCGCTGCAGGCGGTGACCCTGGAGGACGTCAAGAACAACCCCGAGGTGGAGCTGTACATCCGCAAGGCCAATGAGCACATGGCGGCCCTGGGCTACACCGAGCACGGCTTCCGCCACGCGGGCCTGGTGTCCCACATCGCCAACAACATCCTGGCCCGCCTGGAACGGCCGCAACGGCTGGCGGAACTGGCCGCCATCGCCGGCTATTTGCACGACATCGGGAACATGCTGGGACGGCACGAGCACGGCCAAGCCTCGGCCCTTTTGTCCTGGAGCATCCTGCGGGGCATGGGGATGGAGCCCGAGGAGTTGGCGGTGGTGGCCGCCGCGGTGGGCAACCACGAGGAGGAGTACGGCCAGCCGCTGAGCGACGTCTCGGCGGCGGTGATCCTGGCGGACAAGTCCGACGTGCACGCCAGCCGGGTGCAAAACCCGAAGCCCGCCGAGTTCGATATCCACGACCGGGTGAACTTCGCGGTGAAGCATTCCTTCCTGCGGGTGGACGCGCCGGGAGAACGCATCGTGTTGGAGCTGTCGGTGGACACCCAGATCTCCCCGGTGATGGACTACTTCGAGATCTTCCTGAGCCGCATGGTGATGTGCCGCCGGGCGGCCGCCTTCCTGAACTGCAAGTTCCACCTGCAGATCAACGAGGTGAGCCTGCTGTAGGGCGGGGGAAGGGGAAAAAGGGGAGCCGCCCGCAGGCGGCCCCCCGGATCGGATCCGGTCGGCTAGCGCAGGAAATGCACGAGCAGCGAGACGGCGATCACCGCCACGAAGCCGAAGAGCAGACTTCTTTGCAGGCTTTTGAAGTCACCGCGCAGCTCGGCGATGTCCTGCTTGAGCTCGGTGCGCAGGTTGCCGATGTCCTGCTTGAGATCGGTGCGCAGGCTGGTCTGGCCTCCCCCGAGCTCGGCGATGTCCTGCTTGAGCTCGGTGCGCAGGCTCGTCTGGCCTCCCCCGAGCTCGGCGATGTCCTGCTTGAGCTCGGTGCGCAGGCTCGTCTGGCCTCTCCCGAGCTCGGCGATGTCCTGCTTGAGCTCGGTGCGCAGGCTGGTCTGGCCTCTCCCGAGCTCGGCGATGTCCTGCTTGAGCTCGGTGCGCAGGCTGGTCTGGCCTCTCCCGAGCTCGGCGATGTCCTGCTTGAGCTCGGTGCGCAGGCTCGTCTGGCCTCTCCCGAGCTCGGCGATGTCCTGCTTGAGCTCGGTGCGCAGGCTGGTCTGGCCTCCCCCGAGCTCGGCGATGTCCTGCTTGAGCTCGGTGCGCAGGCTGGTCTGGCCTCCCCCGAGCTCGGCGATGTCCTGCTTGAGCTCGGTGCGCAGGTTGCCGATGTCCTCCTTGATCTCGGTGCGAAAACGGTCCAGCTTGGCGTCCAGCTCGCCGTAGCGGTCCCGCAGATCCTCGATGCCGGCCTCGATTTGGGACAGGTACCGCTCTTCCCAGTTCACCGCCACGGCGTGCACCACCATTCCTTCTCAATATAGCAGGAGGCGGGGCCGAAGGCAAGCGGTTTGCGCCAATACGAGCCATATCTTCCACCGACCCCGAGGGCCAGCCCCCAAGCGATGTTGACAGGTTACTAGTTACATGATACACTACCCCCGGAGGTGGGATCATGATGATGGCGATGATGATGGGCGGACCGCGCGCCGGCTGCGGCCGGCAGCGGGGCGGATGGGATCAGGCGGGCTGCCCGACCCAGATCCGGGTGCGCACGGCGGACGCCGCGCGGTTGCGGGAGGCGGCCGATCGGCTGGGGGTGCCCATGACCCAGGTGATCTCCCTGGCCCTGGACGCCCTGGAGCGGGGGGGTGTGCCGCGGCCGGACCACCGGGAGCGGGCGGTGCGGGCGCTGCGCAGCCTGCGGCCCGCGCCGGGGGAGCAGGTCTACGTGGGGCGCCTGCCGGACGGGGCCTACGAGGTGGCGGCGGTGCCCCAGGGGGTGTCCGCGCACAAGATGGCGCCGGTGCCGGCGGCCTGGGGCTACTTCGCCGATCCGCAGCAGGCGGCGCGGGCGGTGGAGGAGGATCGGCTGACTCCAGGCGAGGCCGGTTAGAGGCTCGGACTCGTGGGCTAATGGCGGGATGCCAGGGGGAGCAAGGCCGAGTCTTGGGGCGGAATGCGGCCGCCATGGCGCGAAATTGCCGGGAATCGTCGAGCATTCCCGGCAATCCCCCTTTCCCTGGCAACCTTTTGCCGGTATAATGAAGCGGTAAAGGCGTCGAGGGGGACCAGTAGGCGTGTCGCCGCCGCCCAGAGAGCCGGGCTCCCGGCTGCAAAGCCCGGTCGGACACGTGCGCCGAACCCACCCCGGAGCCGGTGGCGAGGAGCCACCCGGCGGTCGGCCGTTAACCGGCGCGAGGGGGCTCTCCGGCCCGGAGGGCCAAGAAAGGTGGCACCGCGGGTTCAGGCCCGTCCTTTGGGACGGGTTTTTTGCTGGCGGGGAGGTGGGCGGGGTGGAGGGTACTTTGGGTTTCATCGGGGCGGGGTCCTTGGTGGCGGCGCTGTTGCCGGGAGTGCTGGCGGCGGGGGTGTATCGTCCGGAGGAGGTGTGGCTGGCCAACCGGAGCGACCGCTCGCGCCTGGAGGGTTACCGGCAGGAGTTCGGGGTGCGCCCGGCCGAAAAGGGGGAGGTGGCCACCTCCTGCGCCACGGTGGTGCTGGCGGTAAAGCCCAAGGACGTGGCCCCGGTGCTGGCGGAGATAGGGGGCCTTTTTGGTCCCGGACAGCTTTTGATCTGCGTGGCGGCGGGAATCTCCCTGGCCGGTCTGGAGCGTCGCCTGGCGCCCCAGGTGGCCGTGGTCCGGGCCATGCCCAACACCTCCTGCCGGGTGGGGGCGGCGGTCACGGCCCTGGCGGGGGGACGCTGGGCGGGCCCGGAGGAGTTGGGCAGGGCGGAAAAGATATTCGGCGCCGTGGGCCGGACCTATCGGGTGCGCGAGGCCGACCTGGACGCGGTGACGGGGTTGTCCGGCTCAGGCCCCGCCTACGTCTATCTGTTCACCGAGGCCTTGATCGCGGCGGGACGCGCGGCAGGGCTGGATCCCGCCTTGTCCCGGGAGCTGGCGGTCCAGACCGTCTACGGCGCGGGGTGCATGCTCTCCGGCACGGGGGAGGATCCGGCGGCGCTCCGACGGGCGGTCTCCTCCCCCGGGGGGACCACCGTGGTCGGGTTGGCGGTCCTGGAGGAGCGCGGCCTGGTCCAGGCGGTTCGGGAGGCGGTGCTCCGGGCTACGGCGCGCTCCCGGGAAATGGGTCGGGAGTACGATGTCTGAGGGCGCCTTGAGCGGGGTGCGCCGCCTGGTGGTGAAGGTGGGCAGCTCCACGGTCACCCACCCCACGGGGGGCATCCACCACGCCAATTTGGAGCGGCTGGCGCGCCAGCTGGCGGACCTCAGGGGAGAGGGGCGGCAGGTGCTCCTGGTAACCTCGGGCGCCATCGCCGCCGGCCGGGGACGGCTGTCCCAGGGCGGGCGGGGCATCGTGGACAAGCAGGCCCTGGCGGCGGTGGGGCAGGGGGTGCTGATGCACGCCTACGAGCGCTGTTTCGCGGAGTACGGCCAGACCGTGGGGCAGGTGCTTTTGACCCGGGAGGACCTGCGCGACCCGCATCGCCGCCAGAACCTGCGGCGCACCCTGCTGCGCCTGATGGAGTGGGGGGTGGTGCCGGTGGTCAACGAGAACGACTCGGTGGCGGTGGAGGAGATCCGGGAGGAGGACCGTGCCGGGGGCAACGACACCCTCTCCGCCCTGGTGACCGACCTGGTGGAGGCCGAGCTCCTGGTGCTGCTCTCCGACGTGGCCGGTCTGTTCACCGGCGACCCGCGCCGGGACGCCACGGCGCAGCTGATCCGCCGGGTGCGGGAGGTTACCCCCCAGATGGAGGAGTGGGCCGGCGGTGCGGGAAGCTCCCGGGGTACGGGAGGGATGCGCACCAAACTGGCGGCGGCCCGATTGGCCACCAGCCGGGGTAGCGCCGTGGTCATCGCCGACGGCGGCGAAAACGGCGTGCTGCGCGCGGCGCTGGCGGGGGAGGCGGGGACGCTGTTTCTCCCGGCCGAGCGCAAGACGCAGGGAAAGGAGTCTTTGAGATGAGCGGTTCACGGGTGGCCGCCCAGGCGGTGCGGGCCCAGGCGGCGGCCCGGGTGCTGGGGACGGTCCGGCGGGAGGACAAGGACCGGGCCCTGGAGCTGATGGCCCAGGCCCTTTTGCGGCGTGCCGCCGAGGTGGAGCGGGCCAACCAGGAGGACGAGGAGCGCGCTCGGGAGGAGGGCCTGACGGGGCCCATGCTGGCCCGGCTCTCCTTCGACCGGCGGCGGCTGGAGCGGGTGGTGGCGGGCATCGCGGACGTGCGGGCCCTGCCGGATCCCGTGGGCGAGGTGGTGGAGGAGCATGTGCGGCCCGACGGTCTGGTGATCCGCAAGGTGCGGGTGCCCATGGGGGTCATCGCCATGATCTACGAGGCGCGGCCCAACGTGACCGTGGACGCCGCCGCATTGTGCCTGAAGGCGGGCAGCGCCGTGCTGCTGCGGGGGGGATCCGAGGCGGTGGAGACCAACCGCGTCCTGGTGGAGGCCATGCGGGAGGCCCTGACCCAGGCCGGACTGCCGGCGGACGCCGTGCAGATGGTGGAGGACACCAGCCGGGAGGCCGCGGTGGAGCTGATGCGCCTGCGGGGACTGGTGGACCTCTTGATCCCCCGCGGCGGCGCCGGCCTCATCGGCCGGGTGCTGGAGGAGGCCAGGGTGCCCGTGATCGAGACGGGGGTGGGCAACTGCCACGTCTTTGTGGATCGCGCGGCGGATCTGGACCAGGCGGTGCGCATTGCCGTCAACGCCAAGGTCTCCAACCCGGCCGTGTGCAACGCGGCGGAGACGCTCCTGGTGCACCGGGCGGTGGCGGATGCCTTTCTGCCGCGGCTGGCCGCCGCCGTGGCCCCCTATCGCGTGGAGCTGCGGGGCTGTGCGGACACCCGGGCCATCCTGCCCGAGGCGCTGCCGGCCAGCGAGGCGGACTGGGACACGGAGTTTCTGGATCTGGTCTACGCCGTGCGGGTGGTGGACAGCCTGGACGAGGCCATCGCCCACATCAACCGCCACGGCACCCGGCACTCGGAGGCCATCGTCACCGAGGACACCGAGCGGGCGCGGCGCTTTCTGACCGAGGTGGACGCCGCCGCGGTCTATCACAACGCCTCCACGCGCTTCACCGACGGCTACGAGTTCGGCCTGGGGGCGGAGATCGGCATCAGCACCCAGAAGCTGCACGCCCGGGGCCCCATGGGACTGCGGGAGATCTGCAGCACCAAGTACGTGGTGCTGGGCCAGGGGCAGGTGCGGGAGTAGTCAGGCGGCGGCGATGAGGCGGCGGGTGATGTCCTCGGCCAGGAAGGCGAGGTCGTCGGTGGGCAGATGCTCCCCGGCCGCGGCGTCGAAGACGATGTTGGCCGCGGCCTCCTCCTCGGCGTCGCCGGCGTAGAGGATGAAGCCCAGCCGCACCTGGGGCAGCGGTAGGAAGAAGTAGGCGGCGTCGCCCGAGTCCAGGGGCTCGCCGCCCAGGGCGGCCCCGGCGCGGCGCAGGGCCGCCAGGTCTTCGCCGAAGCGCCGGGCCAGGGGGGCCAGGGCCTCGGTGCGGAACACGTTGAAGTGGAACTGGCCGCCCTTCATCTGGCGATAGGAGAGCCAGCGGCCTGCGACCTCCCCGCCGGTGGCCTGGGTCAGGTAGTGCAGGAAGCAGATCTTGCGCCGGGTGGCGCGCCCCTCCCCCTCGTCGGGATCGGCCGGCCCCTCCACCGCCCCGGAGGGATGGCGGATGATGTAGCGCGTGCCGAAATAGGTGAGGGTGAAGGCGCCCGCGGCCGGGTCGTAGGGCACGCCGCTGGCCCAGGCCATGCCCGAGGGATCGCCGGCGGCGAAGGCTTGGGCGGCTTGGCGCAGGCCGGGCAGGTACTTGTTCTGGTCCTCCACGATGACAAAACCCCCTGTTGAGACAAACCACGAGCGTCATTCAACGGGGCCTTCGGCCATCCAGGGCAGCGATGATGTCCCCGGAGCCTGGTCCCGAGCGGCATGGGACCAAGAACGGATAGGTCACAGCCATGACCCGGTATCCAGATAAAGGTTGGGATCTAGCGGGCGGGTACAGCTTCGGATACCCGGAAGACAGCGAAACAGTCCGGAACAAGGCCGCCCGCGGGTGCGAAGACCTGACTGGGAACAGCAGAAAATCCCTGGCTTCCCGGGGCCATCGTAGGCGGTTGTTCATGCTTTATGGTGTCGGATGGCTTCTAGCACATCGGGGTGATGCATCATGTCGTCAGCCGCCATCGCTTAGATGCCCGCTGGTAATCGACGGATAGCGGAAGGATTGCGTTCCAACCAAGAATCCAGGTCGAAATCATTTTCTAAAGACTGCACTAATACCTTTTGTCCGCCGATTTCTACCGCTGCCGTGTTCCAATAACGCTTTTTGCTCGGCCTGCGTGGACGTGGAAAGCTTCGCAATTCCATCGTCCTCGCCTCACAAACCCGTTGGATCTCCGGGGACCCGCTGATTTCTTTTTTCTCCCTCGCTAATTCATGATACCGCAAGGGCCATCGGGGTGCAAGGCTCCTTTCCGTACGCCTCGGTATCGGCGCATCACCTCGGTGCTCCGGCCCATCCCAACGGCCGGGGTCGCTGGCCGTGCGCAAATTGACCGGCGGCGGGGCAGGTTCCCGCCCGTGCCAAGGCGAAGTTTTCCCGTATCTCGCGGGGGAGGGAGAAGCATTGTCCGAGGATCCCATTTTGAGCGAGGGCCGCTCCGCCGGCGCGTTGCCGCTGGAACCCTTGGTGTGCGCCGTGACCCTGGAGCTGGACCGACCGAGCCTGTCCGACAACCGGGGGGACCGGGAGCGTTTTCTCGACGCCCTGGACCGCGCCCTGCCGGGGCGGTGGCGGCTGCCCCTGGCGGTGCTGCGCCGTCTGGGCGGTCTTTTGCGCGCCCAGGACTGGCGGGCGGTGGCCCTGGTGCACCGCGACTCGGGCCTGGTGCTGGACGTGCGGCCGCCGGGGCCGCAGCGGGTGTGGGGCCTGGCGGTGGATCTGGGCACCACCACCGTGGCGGCCCAGCTGGTGGACCTGACGGACGGGAAGGTGCTGGGGCGCGCCTCGTCCCTGAACGAGCAGATCGCGCGGGGGGACGACCTGTTGACCCGCATCGCCTGGGCGGATCGGGAGGGGGGGCTGGAGGACCTCTCCCGGCGGGCCGCGTGCAGCATCGGGAACCTGGCAAACCGGCTGGCGACGACGGCGGGGGGAACCCCCGCGGACATCTGCGCCGCGGTGGTGGCGGGGAACACGGTGATGACCCAATTGCTCCTGGGGCTGGACCCGGCGGCCATCTCCCGGGAGCCCTACCTGCCCGCGGCCAACGCCCCCGAGCCGGTGGCCGCCGCGGAGCTTAGGCTGGGGCTTTTCCCCCGGGCGCCGGTGTGGTGCCTGCCCAACGTGGGCAGCTTCGTAGGGGGGGACGTGCTGGCGGGGGTGCTCTCCTCCGGGATGCACCGCGAGGAGGCGGTGTCCCTTTTCGTGGACGTGGGCACCAACGGGGAATTGGTGCTGGGGGGGGCCGACTGGCTGGTGGCGGCGGCCGGGGCGGCGGGCCCGGCCTTCGAGGGAGGGGTGGTCAAACACGGCATGCGGGCGGCGCCCGGGGCGGTGGAGCACCTCACCATCGACCCGGCCACCCGCCGTGTATCCTACCGCACCTTGGGCGGCGAGCCGGCCCGGGGGCTTTGCGGCTCGGGGCTGATCGACGCGGTGGCGGAGCTGTTCCTGAGCGGGGTGGTGGACCGCACGGGGCGCTTCCGGGAGGGGGAGGAGTTCGTGCTGGTAAACGCGGACCAGACGGCCGACGGCAGGGCCATCACCTTGGACGAGACGGACCTGCGCAACTTCCTGCGGACCAAGGCGGGGATGCATGCCGCCGTGGAGCTGGCCCTGGCCCGGGTGGGTCTGGCCGCCGCCGACCTGGCCCACGTCTACTTGGCCGGGGCCATCGCCAACTATGTGGACGTAGCACAGGCGGTGAACATCGGGCTCTTGCCCGACCTGCCGCCTGGGCGCTTCGTGCCCTTGGGCAACGCCTCCCTGGAGGGGGCGCGTCTGGCCCTGGTCTCCCGTCGGGCGCGGCGGGAGCTAGCGGACATCCGCGGCCGGGTGTCCTACCTGGAGCTGAACGCCGAGGCCGGGTTCATGGAGCTGTTCTCCGCCGCCCTCTTCCTGCCCCACACCGACGAAGGCCGCTTTCCATCCGTCCGGGAGCGCCTAGCGGCCAGGCGCGGCGCCTCCTGAAGGAGGATTTCGGCGCCCGGCGGCAACCCCGGCAGGTATACCGGAGCGGGGCGCCGAAATATAGCTTCAGAACCACACCACGGGAAAGGGGTTGGCAGCCATGGAAGTCACTGTGCGCGGCAAGAACCTGGACGTCACGCCCGCCTTGCGGGACTACGTCCACAAAAAGCTGGGGAAGCTGGACCGCTACGTCGGGCCGGGATTCCAGGCGCAGGTGACTTTGGAGGTGGAGCGGGGGCGCCACCAGGTGGAGGTCACGGTTCCCCTGGACGGATTCCTGCTGCGGGGTGTGGAGCGGACCGACGATATGTACGCCTCGATGGACCTGGTGCTGGACAAGCTGGAGCGGCAGATCGAGAAATATCGGGCCAAGCTGGCCCGGCGTTTCCGCCAGGCCGGATCCAAGGTCACCTCCTACTGGTCGGAGGGGGTGGCGGAGGAGGGGGGCGGCGAGCCGCTGCTGCGGCACAAGCGCTTTCCCCTGAAACCCATGGACGTGGACGAGGCCATCTTGCAGATGAACCTGTTGGGGCACGATTTCTTCGTGTTCACCAACGCCATGACGGAGCAGGTGAACGTGGTGTACCGGCGCCGCTCGGGCGACTACGGCCTGATCGAGCCCGAGCACTAGGCGGGGCGGGATGGAGGAGGACCACCGCCGGTGCGAGCGGGGGCTGCGGGAAACCTTCGGCTTCCTCGCGGCCAGGGTCGCCCTGGACGAGCGAGGCGAGGTGGCGGGGGTGTACGTGGTGGACCGCGGCGGGGACGACCCTGCCGCGGTCATCACCGCGGTGCGGGACTTCCTGCGCGAGCATTGCGACCGGGAGGTGGCTCCCTCCACCGTCAGCCTCACCCAACTGGGGGAGGAGGAGCGCGGAAGGCTGCGCCTGGATCTGGTGGCTGTGCGGCGGGACCGCGGCGGGTCGTCGGTGAAGGTGGCCATGTCCTTCCACGGCTTGGTCGCCCGGGGATCCGGGACGGGGGAGGATCTGGCGGAGGCCGGGGCGGCGGCCGCGGTGGAGGGACTCAACCGCTGCCTGGGCTCCGACCTTTTCGCCTTGCGGGACGTGGGTCTGGCGACGGTGGGCGGGCACGGGGTGGTGCTGGCGGCGCTGGCCGCGGTACAGGACGGGGCGCTGTTGATAGGCGCGTCGTGGCGGCAGGAGGACCTGGCGGAGGCGGCGGCCAGGGCGGTGCTGGCGGCGGTGAACCGGCGGCTGGCCACCTACGTTCTGCCGTGAGCGGCGCGCCGTCCCAGGCGAGTTGCCACCCTTAGGACGAAGTGATAAAATAGGCTCGGCAGCGGTAACAAGGAACCTTTGCGGTTCCTCTTTTGTGCGCGCGGGGAGGTGATCTGTTGGGCATCGCCAAGAGCATCGGCAGCCTGGTTCTGGGCAACTACAACGAGCGGGAGATCCGGCGCATGCGCCGCGTCGCGGAGCAGATCAACGCTTTGGAGCCCGAGATGCAAGCGCGGTCCGACGCGGCGCTCAAGGCGTGCACCGACGAGTTCCGGCGGCGCCTGGAGGCGGGGCAGACCCTGGAGGATTTACTGGTCGAGGCCTTCGCCGTGGCGCGGGAGGCGGCGCGGCGCGCCTTGGGGATGCGGCCCTTCGACGTGCAACTCGTCGGCGGCATGGTGCTGCACCAGGGACGCATCGCCGAGATGAAGACCGGGGAGGGCAAGACCCTGGTGGCGGTGCTGCCGGTGTACCTGAACGCCCTGACGGGTAGGGGCGTGCACGTGGTGACGGTCAACGACTACCTGGCCCGGCGGGACGCCGAGTGGATGGGCAAGGTGTACGATTTCCTGGGCCTGTCCGTGGGGGTGGTGGTGCCGGGCATGGACTACGCCGAGCGGCGCGCGGCCTATGCGGCGGACGTCACCTACGGCACCAACAACGAGCTGGGCTTCGACTACCTGCGGGACAACATGGTCCTGCACCCCGACGAGATGGTGCAGCGGGAGCTCAACTACGCCATCGTGGACGAGGTGGACTCCATCCTCATCGACGAGGCCCGCACCCCCCTGATCATCTCCGGGCCGGCCGAAGAGTCCACCGAGCTTTATTACCGCTTTGCTCGGGTGGTGCCGCGCCTCAAGGAGACTGATGACTACACCGTGGACGAGAAGGCCCACACCGCGGCCCCCACGGAGCAGGGCATCGCCAAGGTGGAGCGCCTGCTGGGCGTCGGCAACCTCTACGACGACCGCAACATGGACCTGTCCCACTACCTGATGCAGGCCCTGAAGGCCCACGCCCTGATGAAGCGGGATCGGGACTACGTGGTGAAGGACGGCGAGGTCATCATCGTCGACGAGTTCACCGGGCGGCTGATGTTCGGCCGGCGGTACTCCGACGGGCTGCACCAGGCCATCGAGGCCAAGGAAGGGGTCAAGATCGAGCAGGAGAGCCAGACCCTGGCCACCATCACCTTCCAGAACTTCTTCCGGATGTACGACAAGCTGGCGGGCATGACCGGCACCGCGGCCACGGAGGAGGAGGAGTTCCGCAAGATCTACGGCATAGACGTGATCGTGGTGCCTACCTACAAGAACATGATCCGTCGCGACCTGCCGGACTTGGTGTACAAGACGGAGGCGGCCAAATTCCGGGCCGTGGTGGAGGAGATCGTCCGTCGTCACGAGGCGGGGCAGCCGGTGTTGGTGGGCACGGTGTCCATCGAGAAGTCCGAGCGGCTGTCCGAGCTCTTGAAGCGCCGCGGCATCCCGCACCAGGTCTTGAACGCCAAATACCACGAGCAGGAGGCCCACATCGTGGCCAAGGCCGGCCAGCCGGCCGCGGTGACCATCGCCACCAACATGGCCGGACGCGGCACGGACATCGTCCTGGGGGAGGGCGTGGCCGGGCGGGGCGGCCTGTTCATCCTGGGCACGGAGCGCCACGAGTCCCGGCGCATCGACAACCAGTTGCGAGGCCGTTCCGGCCGCCAGGGTGACCCGGGGGAGAGCCGCTTCTACCTCTCCCTGGAGGACGACCTGTTGCGCATCTTCGGCTCGGACAACATCAAGGGGCTGATGGACCGCCTGGGGATGGAGGAGGACCAGCCCATCGAGCACGCCCTCTTAACCCGGGCCCTGGAGAACGCCCAGCGGCGGGTGGAGAACCGCAACTTCGACATCCGCAAGCAGGTGCTGCAATATGACGACGTGATCAACACCCAGCGGGAAATCATCTACCGGCAGCGCCGCCAGGTGGTGCGGGGGGAGAACCTCCAGGAGGCGGTCCTGGGGATGGTGGACGCCTGTATCGACCGCATGCTGGGCCTGTTCTGCGAGGACCAGCACCCCGAGGAGTGGAACCTGGCCGGCCTGGTGGAGTACGCGGAGGGGATCTTTCTGGAGCCGGGGCGCGTGCGGCCGGAGGACTTGGCGGGTCTGGACCTGGAGGCCCTGTCCACCTTCCTGCGGGAGGCGGCCCGGGGCGCCTACCAGGCCAAGGAGCGCACCGTGGGCGAGGAGACCATGCGGGAGCTGGAGCGGGTGATCCTGCTGCGGGTGGTGGACACCAAGTGGAACGAGCACCTGGACAACATGGACGAGTTGCGGGAGGGCATCGGCCTTAGGGCCTACGGGCAGCGGGACCCGCTGGTCGAATACAAGCACGAGGCCTTCGACACGTTCCAGGAGATGGTGCAGGGGATCCAGGAGGATGTGGCCCGGTACATCTACCACGTGAACGTGGTCACCGAGCCCGAGGAGCGGGTGATGGTGGTGAATCAGGGCCCCGAGGCCGCCGCCCCTGCCCCGGCGGCCCCCGGCGCCAAGGTGGGGCGCAACGACCCGTGCCCCTGCGGCAGCGGCAAGAAGTACAAGAAGTGCTGCGGCAAGGGCAAGTGAGGCCGGCGGGTGGGGGCGGGAAGGAAGATCGAAGGAGTGGATGCGCATGAATGAAGAGTTGAAGCAGGAATTGGCCGCGGCAGGTGAGCGGATCCAGGGCCTTAGGAGGTCTCTTTGACCCGGCCGGCAGGGCGGCACGGATAGCGCAGTTGGAGGAGGCCCTGGCCCGCCCGGGAGTCTGGGACGACCCGCCCCAAGCGCAGCGGCTGTCCCAGGAATTGGCGACGCTGCGCTCGCCGCTGGACGAGCTTTCCGCCTTGGAGCGGGGGGCGGCCGACCTGACGGAGCTGGCGGACCTGGCGGAGGGGGACGCCGCCGTGCTCCAGGAGGTGCGCGCGGAGTTCGCCCAACTGGTGCAGCGGGTGGAGGCCATGGAGCTGGCCCAGCTCTTCTCCGGCCGCTACGACCGGCGCAACTGCATCCTCTCCCTGCACGCCGGGGCGGGGGGCACCGACGCCCAGGATTGGGTGGAGATGCTGGTGCGCATGTACACGCGCTGGGCCGAGGGGCGCGGCTTCCGAGTGGAGGTGCTGGACCTGTTGGCGGGGGAGGAGGCGGGCCTGAAGAGCGCCACCTTCCTGGTGCGGGGCGAGAACGCCTACGGCATCCTGCGGGCCGAGCGGGGCGTGCACCGGCTGGTGCGCATCTCCCCCTTCGACGCCTCGGGGCGGCGGCACACCTCCTTCGCCTCCGTGGACGTGCTGCCGGAGATCGAGGATGCCCTGGAGGTGGACGTGCGGCCCGAGGAGCTGCGCATCGACACCTTCCGTTCCGGCGGCGCCGGGGGGCAGCACGTGAACAAGACGGAGTCGGCGGTGCGCATCACGCACCTGCCCACGGGGATCGCGGTGTCCTGCCAGAACGAGCGTTCCCAGCATGCCAACCGGGAGACGGCCATGAAGATCCTTTTGGGCAAGCTGTTGGAGCTGAAGCTGGAGGAGAAGGAGCGGGAGATCGGGGAGATTCGTGGGGAGCGAGGGGAAATCGCCTGGGGTAACCAGATCCGCTCCTACGTGCTGCAGCCTTACTCCCTGGTGAAGGACCACCGCACCGGGGTGGAGGTGGGCAACGTCCAGGGGGTGCTGGACGGCGCCCTGGATCCTTTCATCAAGGCCTTCCTGGAGCGGCACCGCTAGGGAACTTTTGCGTGTTGTCTCTCGTCATATGGTAACGGGAGCAGCCGGAGGGGAGCCTGGGCCTTGGAAGAGGACGCGGATCTTCTGGCGCTTTGCCGGGCGGGGGATGAGCAGGCCTTCGAAGTGCTGCTGACCCGTCACAGCCGCTTCATCTTCAACCTGAGCTATCGGCTGTTGGGAAACGCTGCCGACGCGGAGGAGTTGGCCCAGGAGGCGGCGGTCCGGTTCTACCAGTCCCTGGGGCGATTCCGGGGCGAGGTCACCGTGCGCAGTTGGCTGTACCGGCTGGTCACCAACCTGGCCGTGGATCGCCTGCGGCGGCGCACCCCGGTGGAGGTGGAGCTGGACGGGGCGGCCCTGCCCGGCGGCACCGATCCCCAGGAGGAGGCCGAGCGGCGCGAGACGGCGGCCATGGTGCGCCGGGCCCTGAACGCCCTGCCCAGGGAGGAGCGGGTGGTGCTGGTGTTGCGGGACCTGGAGGACCGCAGCTACCAGGAGATCGCCGCCATCCTGGATCTGAACCTGGGCACGGTGAAATCCCGGATCCACCGGGCGCGGCGGGGGTTGCGGGAGCGGTTGGACGGAGAGGGGGGGACGTGGTGAGCTGTCCCGAGGCCGAGGACTTGGAGGAGCTGGCCCGCAGCGGCCTGCCGGAGGAGGCGGCCACCGGAGTGCGCTCACATCTGGCTGAATGCGGCCGGTGCCGTCGGCGCCAGGCCGAGGCGGCGGCCCTGCGCCGGATCCTGGCGGGCTTGCCCGAGCCGCCGGCCCCGGCCGATTTGGTGGAGGGCATGCTGCGGCGGGTGCGCTGGGTGCGCCGCCGGCAGCGGCTCCGGCGCGTGGCGCTGCTGGCAGGGCTGGTGATCCTCTACGGGGCGGCCCAGGGGGAGTTGGATCCTTTGTGGCTGCCCGCCTTCCTGAGTCGCGTTTCCTTCGATTTCGTTTGGGTTGCCGGCAGGTTGATGTCCCAGTTGCCGCTGTTGCAGGGCATCGTCATGGCCCTTTTGGCCGTCGGAGTGGTGGGGTCCGGGGTGCTCCTGGGCCGCACCCTGTCGGATCCGAGTTGAGGTCGGCGCTCCCCGCGGCGGCCCTGGCCCTGGGGATCCTCCTCACGGCGGGGACGGCCTGGGCGGCCAAGCCTCCCTTGGCGCCGCTGGTGGTGCCCGCGGGGAGCACCCGGGTGCACGGCATTCTGGCCGTGGGGCGCGGGGTGGTGGTGGAGGGGACGGTGCGGGGAGACGTGTTCCTGGTGGGCGGGCGGCTGACCTTGGGATCGGGAGCCCGGGTGCAGGGATCGGTGGGGGTGCTGGGAGGGCGGCTGAGCGTGGCCCCCGGGGCCTACGTGCGGGGTGGTACCTTCCAGATGGACCTGTCCCGGCTGGATCTGGGGGATCTGGGGGACATGGCCTCGGCCATCTTCTTGTACGATCTTTTGCGGGCCTTCTTGGCCCTGGGGGCGGTGCTCTTGGCGGCGGGAGTGGGGCTGTTCTTCCCGGGCTTCGTGCAGACGGTGGGGGCCGGCGTGGCGCACCGCCCCGGGCGGGCGGCCCTGGCGGGGGTTCTGACGGTTTTCCTGGCTCTGCTGTTGTTCCTGCTGCTGGCGGTAAGCCTGGTGGGGATTCCCCTGGCCCTGGCCGTGTTGGGGCTAACCGCCCTGGCCGCCTTCCTGGGGATGACCGGGCTGGCGCACCTCATCGGGGAGCGCTCCCAGCGGGTGTTGCTGGCGGCGCCCACCTCGCCGGCGGGGAAGACGGCGCTGGGGATGGGGGTTTTGCAGGTGGCGTCCTTTCTGCCCGTGGTGGGCGGGATGGTTTTCCTGGCGGCGGCTTTCCTGAGCCTGGGGGGTCTCTTGATGGCCGGCAGGGGTCTGCCGGCGCGGTCCCGACCGACAGCCTAGCGTAGGGGGGTTTTCGAGACAGTGGAATTAACCGGCAGGGCGGACCTGCACGTGCACTCGTGCCACAGTCCGGATGGCTTCGCCACCGTGCCCCAGATCCTGGCGGCATGCCGGACGCGGCGGATCCAGGTGGTGGCCTTGACGGACCACAACACCATGGCGGGGGCGCTGGAGGCGGTCGACCTGGCCGGCCACTACGGGGTGGAGGTGATCCCGGGAGAGGAAGTGGACACCGACGAGGGGCATCTGTTGGCCCTTTTCCTGCGGGAGCCCATCGAGCCGGGCCGTCCCGTGGCCATGGTGCTGCGGGAGATCCGCCGTCAGGGCGGCTTGGCCATCGTGCCCCATCCCATGAGCCCCTGGGACGGCTTCAGCGCGGCGTCATTGTTGCGCTGGGCGTCCGAGGTGGACGCGGTGGAGCTGTTCAGTCCCACCTACGGCGGCAGGCTGCACCGGCGCAAGGCCGTGCGCCTCAACCGCCGCCACTGCGGGCTGCCGCTGGCGGTGGGCAGCGACGCCCACCTGCTGGAGCACGTGGGCCGGTCCTACACCTGCTTCGCCGGTTCCAGCGCCGCCGAGCTTCGCCGTTGCCTGGAGCAGGGCTTGACCCAGCGGGGCGGTCGCGCCTGGAGCGTGGCGCACCACATCCACTACCTGCAGCAGATGCACAGCCGTCGGGTGCACGGCGGCGCCGCGGCCCACGCCAGCGGCTGGGAGTAGGGCGGGGCGGGTCCCCGCCGAAGGCGGGGAGCAGGGCGACCGTGCAGCACGGGGCGCCCTGTCTTGCCGTATCGGCGCCGCCCCCGGCGGGGAAGGCTTTTAGGTGCGGGAGGTGAAGCCTCTGGGCCGGCCATGCGCATCGTGATCTCGGGCTACTACGGCTTCGGCAACGCCGGGGACGAGGCCTCCCTGCGGGGCATCGTGGGGGGATTGCGCGCCCGGGATCCCGAGGTACAGGTCGCGGCCATCTCCGCCGACCCGCAGCGCACCCGCGCCGAGCACGGCATCGAGGCGGTCTTCCGGGGGGACATGGCCGGGGTGGTGCGGGCGGTGGCCGGGGCCGACCTGGTGCTATCCGGGGGCGGCAGCCTGCTGCAGGACAGCACCAGCCGCCGCAGCCTTTTGTATTACCTGGGGGTCATCGCCCTGGCCCGCTACCTGCGGGTGCCCGTGGCGGTGTATGCCCAGGGGGTGGGTCCGCTGGAGGAGCCGGCCGACCGGGTGCTCACCCGCTGGGCCCTGAGCCGGGTCCAATGCATCGCGGTGCGCGACGAGGAGTCCCGCGCCGAGCTTTTGTCTTTGGGAGTGGCGGGCGTGGCGGTGGAGGTTACCGCCGACGCCGCCCTGGCCCTGGCGCCCCCGGATCCGGGGCGGGGCCGGACCTTGCTGCTTCGCCAGGGGCTGGGGGAGGGCCCCTGGGCGGGGCTGGCCCTGCGCCCCTGGCCGGGCGGGGAGCGTTGGAAGCGGGAGCTGGCCGCCTTCGCCGACGCCCTGCAGGAACGCCTGGGCCTGCGGGTGGTCTACCTGCCCTTCCAGGACCCGGGGGACGTGTGGGCTTGCCGCGAGGTGGCCTCGCTGCAGGAGCGTCCCGGACGGGTGCTGGGGGTGACCGGCGGCGCGGTCGATCTTTTGGACGTGGTGGCCGCCTTGGATCTCCTGGTGGGGGTGCGCCTGCACTCCCTGATCTTCGCGGCCATGGGGGCGGTACCGTTTTTGGGCCTGTCCTACGACCCCAAGGTGGACCGTTTCCTGCGCTCCGTGGGGCGCCGGGCGGTGTCGCCCCTGGCCGACGCCGACGCGGCAGCCTTGGAGGCGGCCGCCCGGGAGGTCCTGGGGCGGCGGGAGGAGATCGGGGCGGAACTGGGGGCGCGGCGCGGGGAGCTGCGCCAGCTGGCCCTGAAGACCGCGACCCTGGCGCTGGCCGCCGGGAGGCGCCCGTGAGGCGGCAGGTCCTGGGGGTGGGCGTGGACTTTCTGGACGCCGAGCAGGCGGAAGAGCGCTTGCACGCCTTCCTGGCGGGGGGGACGCACCTGGTGGCCACCGCCAACGCCGAGATGCTCTTTCGGGCCGCGCGGGATCCGAAGCTTGCCGCGGCCCTGGCGGCGGCGGATCTGGTGCTGCCCGACGGCGCGGGGGTGGTGCTGGCGGGGAGGCTTTTGGGCTACGGGCGCTTCCCCCGCTTGCCGGGGGTGGAGCTGGCGGAGGCGCTCTTGGCCGAGGGGCATCCGACCTTCCTCTTGGGGGGCCGACCGGGGGTGGCCGCGGCGGCGGCCGAGCACCTGGTCGAGCGCCATCGGGCCGTGCGGGTGGTGGGCACCGCCCAGGGGTATTTCACGAGGGCCGAGGAGTCGGCGGTGCTGGATGCCGTGCGCCGCGCCGCGCCCGCGCTTTTGTTGGTCGGCCTGGGATCCCCCCGCCAGGAGCGGTGGCTGGCCGCCCATCGGGAGGCCTTGGGGGTGCCCCTGGCCATGGGCGTGGGGGGCGCCCTGGACGTGTTCGCCGGGCGGGTGCCCCGGGCGCCGGCGTGGATGGGCCGCGTCGGCCTGGAGTGGCTGTTCCGGCTGGCGGTCCAGCCCCGGCGCTGGCGGCGCTCCCTGGTGCTGCCGGCCTTTGTCTGGGCGGTGCTGCGGGAGCGGGGGAAGGGGAGGTGAGGGCGCTTTGGGCTTACGCGCAGCTGACCTTGGGCGCGGCGGTCACGGCCCTGGGCCTGAATTTCTTCCTGATTCCCAACCGCCTGAACGACGGCGGGGTGACGGGCTTGGCCGTGGTGGCCCACTACCTGTGGGGGCTGCCGGTGGGGGCGGTGATCGCGGGGCTGAACCTGCCGCTGGTGCTCCTGGGCGGCCGGTTGCTGGGGATGCGCTTCGGGGTGAAGACCCTCTACGGCATCCTGGCCCTGTCCTTCTGGGTGGAGGTCCTGCGGGTGCCCGCCCTGACGGGCGACCCGCTCCTGGCCGCGGTCTACGGGGGGGCCATGTCGGGGCTGGGCCTGGGGCTGGTCTTCCGGGTGCAGGGCAGCACGGGAGGGACGGATATAGTGGCGCGGCTGCTCTCCCGCTACAGCTTCCTGACCGTGGGGCAGGGGCTCTTGGCGGCGGATTTCGTGGTGATGGCCCTGACCGGGGCGGCTTTGACCTTGCGGGTGGCCCTGTATTCCCTGCTGGCCCTGTTCGTCTCCAGCCGCGTGGTAGATCTGTTGCAGGAGGGGCTGGACTACTCCCGGGCGGTGTGGATCGTCAGCGAGCGTTCGGAGGAGTTGGCCCGGGGGGTGTTGGAGGGGTTGGGGCGGGGGGCCACGACCTTTCCGGCGCGGGGGATGTACACGGGACGCCAGCGGGAGGTGCTGCTGGTGGTGGTGGCGCGCTCCGAGATGGCCCGGCTGAAGGAACTGGTGCGGCGGACGGACCCCGGGGCCTTCATGGTGGTGGGGGATGTCCACGAGGTGTTGGGGGAAGGATTTCGTCCCCATCGCGGCCTGGTTTGAGGCAGGAGCCGCGGGGCGTCGTGCGGAAACCTTAAGGGACATATCAACGGGGAGGCGGTCGGATGGATAACCTCTTTGTGGGAGGGGTGAACCTCCTGCGTCACAAGGCGGTGGGGAACGCGCTCTTGGCCCTGATCTTCGCCTTTCCCATCGTGGACTGGTTCTTGCGGGACGTGCTGCCCCGACACGCGCATTTCCTGGCCATCTTGGGACCGCTTTGGATCAACGCCGTGTTCGGGCTGTTGGCCCTGGTGTGGCTGGTGCGCTACCTGGACGGCACCGAACCGGTGCGGATCCCCTTCGGCCGCATGGTGGGTCTGTTCATGGCCCTGATCGCCGCCGGGATCTTCGTGAACATGGGCGACATCATCGTGGGGATCCAGGGCTGGCGCGGGATCTGCGAGTACATGCTGGCCCTGTTCCTGGTGGCCAACCTGGTCAGCGGCCGCCGGTTGTTTCTGACCCTGATCTGGGAGGCGGTGGTGGTGGCGGCCCTGGTCGGGCTGTACGGCCTGTACCAGTACAAGACGGGAGCCTCGGTGCCCTATCAGTGGCTGGGGGTGCACTCCACCCTGACCACCCGGGCCTTCTCCATCGTGCAAAGCCCCAACGTGTTGGGGGACTACATGGCGATGATGCTGCCCATCACGGCGGCCCTGGCCTGGCAGGAGCGGCGTCGCCTGGCCCGGGCCGTTTTGGTGGCGGCAGCCCTGATCCTGGTGGCCGCCCTGCTGGTGACCTTCTCCCGGGGGGCGTGGCTGTCCATCGGGCTGTCCGCCTTGGTGACCTCCTATTTCCTGGACCGGCGCCTCTTCGCCGGCGTCCTGGTCCTGGGGCTGGCCGGAGTCCTGCTGCCGCCGGTGCTGCACCATCTGGAGCAGATCGTCTCCTGGCCCTATCTCCGGGCCAGTGAGCAGAACGGGCGGCTTTACCGCTGGAGCCTGGCCTTCTACCACCTGGCGGTGGCGCCGCTGACCGGGGCGGGCACCGGCCACTACGGCGGGGCGGTGGCGGCCAACTACCTGGGATCCCCCTACGCCGACAACTACTATGCCAAGACCATGGGGGAGGAGGGGCTGCCCGGGCTCATCGCCCTGGTGGTCCTGATGTTCCTGGCGGCCCGGGCCGCCTTCCGCTCCTGGCGACACCTCAAGGGCCGCCCGGGCTACGCCCTGGGGGCCGGGCTGTTCGCGGGGGTGCTGGTGGTGGTGCTGCACAACGGGGTGGAGAACATCTTCGCCACCCCCTTCCTCAACACCTATTTCTGGTCCATGGTGGCCATGAGCCTGTTGTGGCCGCGCCTGGCCGGGGAGGCGGACTGATGCGCACCCTCTGGGTGGCCTTGGGCCTGGCCTTTCTGGTTCCCTGGTACTACTGGGGAGTGCTGCCCCTGACCATCGGCTACGCCTATCCCGGGGTGATCCTGGCGGCGGGAGTGACGGCCCTGGGGATCTGGGCGCTGCCGCCGCGGTGGCGGCTGCGCCTGGTGGTGCAGGCCCTTTTGTTCATCTTCCTGTTCAAGGGCTGGCACAGCCTGTTCTTCGCCGTCTTCGCCTCCCCGCCGGTCATCGGCAAGGCCCTGGGGGCGGTGGAGGCGGTGGGAATGGTGGTGCTCTTGTTCTTCCTGGGGCGCTGGACGGTGCGGGTGTCCCCGGGGCGCTACGCCCTGATCCTGGTGCTCTCCCTGGCGGCGGCGCAACTGCCCAGCTCCTGGCTGCACGAGGTGCCGCATCTCAACCGGGTGTGGGCCACCCCGCCCCTGCAGTCCAAGCGCACCGACAATATCCCCCAGGTGGCCTTCGTGCCGTCCGGCCGCGGCGGCATGGACCTGGCGGTGGCGGCCCAGGCGCCCTGGCGCCGCGGCAAGACGGTGGATCCGCGCACCGCCCCCCGCGTGTTTGAGACCTGGTCCTGGCAGGGCGGCGGCTTTCGGTCGGTGACCGGTCACGCCGCCGGGATAGCCGCGGCGGTGCGGCCCGACTTCACCTACCTGCCGGTGGCGCGGCCCCATTTCCGGCTGTACTCCGCCGGCGTGGGCTACACCCTCAAACAGCGCCTGCAGCCGGCGGCGGCGGCCGGTTTGGCCCTGAATCCCGGGGCGTGGTCGGGGGCCTTCTTGGACCAGGCGGTGGGGTCAGCCCAGGCGGCCCGGGGCGGCTGGGACCGGCTGCAGGCCAAGGTGGGCAACCTGCCGACCGGATCCCACGCGGCGGACCTGTTGCCCTCCTGGCAGGGCCAGCCCTACGGGCTGTCCGGGGTGGTGCTCGCCCACGGGGCGCTCACCGGACGCTACCGGGGCCGATCGTTCCGCTTTCCCACCCGCGCCCAGCGCATCGTGGGGGTGGGCACCCTGGGGCCCGGGGGGCGCCCGGACCTGGTGCTGCAGGGGCTGGATCTGACCGTGGTCCGGTTGGGCGCCCAGCCCCGGCTGTTGTTCCGGGTGCCAAGCTCGGCCCGGCTGCCGGACGTGCCGCGGGTCCAGGTGCAGGTGGCCCGCATCGGACCCGGACCCCAGGTGCTGCTGGTGAACGACCTGGAGACCCGCGCGGCGGTGGTGGGGTACGCCCCGGGACGGGGCTACCGGCTCCTGTGGCGCGCCCCGGACCACACCTTCCGCTTCCAGGCGGCGGGTCCCTTCGGGCAGGGCAGCGCTCCGGTGGTGCTGGCCCTGGACAAGACCCCGGTGCCCACCCTGATCAAGGCCCCCTATCTGGAGGCCCTGCGATGGAACGGCGAGGGTTTCACTCCCCTGTGGCACGTGTACCTGCCCCAGGTCCTGTTCGCCAAGCTGGCACCCCTGCAGGGGGCGCACTCCCAGGACCTGGTCTTCGCCACCCTGTACGGGAACGCCGTGGGGGTGTTCCGGCCGCAGACCCTGCCCCTGGAGCCCGCCACCCAGGGCGTGACCGTCTTGCTGGTGCTGGGCGCCCTGGCCTGGCGGCTCTCCCGGAGGAAGGGGGCGGTGCGGCATGCTTAGGAAATGGGGTCGCCTGGGAGCGGCCCTGAGCCTGCTGGCGCTTTTGGCCGCGGGGTGTGCGCCGCCGCCCCCGGCACCGCCCATCACCCTGCAGGACGTGCCGGGCGTCCCCGTGTCGGCGGCCTTTGCGGCGCGCCTGGCCCGCTCCCTGGCTCATCTGCCCCACGGGCGCTGGGGCTGGAGCGGTTTCGCGGTCACCGAGAACGGCAACTATAACTCCCACACCTGCCAGTACTGCTACTCCGAGACCACCTTCAGCGTGCAGGCCGATCACGGCCGCTACCTGGGCCAGCTGTTCACCCCCCTTTATTCCCAGCGCTTCTACTACGCCCGCCATCGCCTGTATCGGGAGGGCAGGAAGGGTTGGCACCTGGTGCCGGGGCGTCAGGCCTCGCCCGATCCCCTGGGCCGACTGGCGGGGCTGAACTCCCTGGCGGGGACGGCCCGGCGCCTCCCCGACAGCCACGTGGGACCGGTGCTGTGCCGGGTGTACGCCCTGGACACCACGGCGGGGAAGCTGAGCTCGCTGCTGGGGCCGGGGGGCAAGGTCCTGGCCGGCCAGGCGGCGGCGGCCCCGGCCCGGGTGATCCTGTGGATCGGCCACGGCAACGCCGGCCGCTACGCGGCGGGCAACGGCCGGCTGTATCAGCTCCAGACCTACGTGACGGTGCCGGTGGCCGGAAGGCCGGGGCTGTGGCAGGCCAGCCGGATCAACCTCAGCTACGAGGGACCGGCCGTCAGGGCGCCGCGGAAGCTGCCCCGGGCGAACCTTTTGCCTTGAGCCGACGGGAGGCTGAGACTTGAGCGGCAATCCCGTGCCCTTCCTCGTGGTGTACGGCGGCGGCGACCAGGGCGGGGGGGCCGAGTACCTGGCCACGCTGCTCAGGGTGCTGGACCGGTCCCGCTTCGCTCCCACCTACGTGTCCCTGGGGCGGGACGACCTGGCGAGCCGCCTGGGGGACGGCGTGCCCTGCCGCCGCTCCCGGGGGGTGCGGGAGCTGGCGGCCCTGGTGCGCGAGACCGGGGCGCGCTTTGTGCACACCCACGGGGTGCGGGCGAACCTGATCGGACGGCTGGCGGGCAGGGCCACCCGCCGGCCGGTGCTGACCACGGTGCACTCCCTGATCGCCTACGACTACGACAGCTCGGTGCGCCGGACCGTGGCCGTGGGGGTGGACAATTTGTCCCTGTCCCTGTCCGACCACTTCATCGCCGTGTCCGAGAGCGTGGCGGCGGACCTGATCCGCCGGGGGGTGCCCCGGCGCAAGATCCACGTGGTGTACAACGGGGTGGCCGAGCCCTCCCGCCTGCCGGAGCCCGCGGCGGCGCGCCGGGACCTGGGGCTGGCCCCGGGGCCTACGGTGGGCACGGTGGCCCGTCTGCACGCGGTGAAGGGGGTGCGCTATCTGTTGCAGGCGGCAGCCATCCTGCAGCGCCGGGGGGTGGCCTGCCAGGTGGTGGTGGTGGGGGACGGACCCGAGCGGGGCGCGCTGGAGCGGGAGGGCCGGGAGCTGGGGCTTGCCCCTCCCGCGCGCTTCCTGGGCTTTCGGGAGCGGCCGGTGGAGCTCTTGCCGGCCTTGGACGTCTTCGTGCTGCCCTCCCTGATGGAGGGGATGGGCCTGGCGGTGCTGGAGGCCATGCTGGCGGGGCTGCCGGTGGTGGCCAGCCGGGTGGGCGGGGTGCGGGAGCTGGTGGCGGAGGGGGAGACGGGCCTGCTGGTGCCGCCCGCCGACCCGCAAAGCCTGGCCGACGCCCTTATGCGGCTCCTGGGGGATCCTGATTTGGCCCGGCGCCTGGGGGAGGCCGGCCGGGAGCGCTACCGCCGGGATTTCGCCTTGGAGAGCTTCGCCCGGGGCACCGAGGCGGTCTACGACGCGGTGCTGGAGGAAGGGGAATGACCCCGGCGCGGCTGTTGGCCCTGGGACCCACCCCCTGGGAGGGGGTGTGGGCGCGCCCGCAGCAGCTTTTGTCCCGGCTGGCGGCCCTGGGCACCCAGGTGCTCTACGTGGACCCGTCGGTGACCTGGCTGGGGGCCTTGCGCCGACCGCCGGGGGCGGCGCCGGGGGCAAACCCCCGGGCGGTCTCGGCGGGGATCTGGGTGCATCGGCCCCGGCTGGCCCAGCCCTTGGGCAACGTCTTCCGGCGGGTGAACCGGCTGAACATGGGGCGCCTGGCGGGGGAGCTGACGGGGAGCCTGGCGGTCCTGGGCTGGAAGGATTTTTACCTTTGGAGCTGGCTGCCGGGGGCGGTGGACCTGGTGGAGACGCTGGCCCCGGGGCGGGTGATCTACGATTGCGCGGACGACCACGCCGCCTTCCGGGGGCTTTTGGACCCGGGGCTGGTGCGCCGCCTGGAGCGGGAGCTGGCGGTGCGCGCCGACTTCGTCTTCGCCTCCGCCGGCACCCTGGCCGAGCGCCTGGGGCGGGAGAGCGGCCGGCGGGTGCTACTCGTTCCCAACGGGGGGGACGTGGACCATTTCGCCGCGCCCCGGCCGCTGCCCGCGGCGCTGGTGGACGTGCTCCCCCCACGGCTGGGCTTCGTGGGGGCCTTGGGGGAGTGGATCGACACCGGCCTTTTGGCCCGGGTGGTGCGGGAGCACCCCGGGGTAAGCCTGGTGCTGGCGGGGCCGGTGCTGGCCGACCCGGGGGAGCTGGCCGGGATGCGGGGGGTGCACTTCCTGGGGCCGGTGCCCTACGCTGAGCTGCCCGGCTACGTGCAGGGCTTCGCCCTTTGCCTGGCTCCCTTCCGGAACACGCCGCTCACCCGGGGGGTGAACCCTATCAAGGTCTATGAGTACCTGGCGGCGGGGCGGGAGGTGGTGGCCACCGCCCTGCCGGAGCTGGCCCCCTTGGCGGGGGTGGTGCACGTGAGCCCCGACGCGGACGCCTTCTGCCGGGCGGTGGGGGAGCTTCTGGCCGGTAGGGGCGTTCACGACCCGGCGGCGCTGGCGGCGGCGGCCCGGGCCAACAGTTGGGAGGAGCGGCTGGGGCGGATTACTGCCGCCCTGGCGCAGGACGGCAGTGGGCACTAGGCTTTCCCGGGCGGTGGGGACGGTCTTTTGGACCACCCTGGTGGGGCGGGTGCTGGGCTTTCTCCGGGAGCTTCTGATCGCCCAGGTCTTCGGCATGTCGGCGGTCACCGACTCCTACGTGGTGGCCACCACCCTGCCCACGGTGCTGATGGCGGTGGTGCCGGGGGCCTTCAACGCGGCGGCGGTGCCGCTATTGACCCGGCTGCGCGGGGATCGGGCGGGCACGCGCCGGCTGTTCGGGCTGCTTTTGGGCTGGAGCCTGCCGGCGGCCTTGTTGGCGGCGGTGGTGGGGGTGGCGGCGGCGCCGGCGATCCTGCACCTTCTGGCGCCGGCCTTCCCCGCGGCCACCGATCGGATCGCGGTGCCCATGTTCCGGATCGTCACTCCGGTGCTCGTCTGGGTGGCCTTCCTGGGGGTGGCCGGCAGCGTGCTGAACGCCCAGGGGCACTTCCTGGCGCCAAGCATCGGGCCGGGGCTGGCCAGCCTGGGCGTGATCGGGGCGGTGGTGTTTCTGCACGGCCCGCTGGGCTTTTGGTGCATCCCCCTGGGGGTGGCGGCGGGGTACACCCTGCAGGGGCTGGCGGTGCTGGCGGCCCTCTTGTTCCGGGGGGTGGCGCCCGCGCTGAGTTTCTCGACGCGTGACCCGGCGCTGCGCCAAGTCGGCCGGCTGTTGTGGCCCATGGCGGCGGGGGCCTCGGTGGGGCAACTGGGCCTGTTCGTGGACCGGATCTTCGCCTCGGGGCTTCCCCCCGGCAGCGTCTCGGCCCTGAACTATGCCGGGCGGGTGCTGGAGCTGCCCCTGGGGCTGTTCGTGGGGGCGGTGACGGTGCCGCTGTTGCCGCGCCTGTCGGAGCTGGCGGGGGACGTCCCGGCCCTGCGCCGGGAGGTGGAGCGCTTCGGGGTGTATCTGGCGGCGGTGCTTTTGCCCCTGAGCGTGTTCCTGCTCTTGGCGGGGGGGCCGGTGGTGGCGGTGCTTTTCCAGCGGGGGGCCTTCCTGGCCCACGACACCCGGGTGACCGCCTTCGCCCTGACCTTCTTCGCCCTGGGGCTTTTGCCCATGGCCCTGCGGGACCTGTTCGCCCGCGCCTTCTATGCCCTGGGGGATACGGCCACCCCCGCCTGGGTGGGGGCGGCGGGGGTGGGGGTGAACATCCTCCTGGACTTCCTGCTGATCCACCCCCTGGCCCAGGGGGGGCTGGCCCTGGGCACGGCGGGGGCGGCCTGGGCGGGCAGCCTGGTGCTGGCCGGGCTGTTGTACCGCCGGGTGTCCCTGGGGGCGGGGGGAGGCTTCGGCGTCTCCCTGTGGCGATTGGCCCTGGCCACCGGGGTGTGCGCTGGCGTGGTGTGGGCGGTGCGCCCGGAGATCCTGGGCCTGCCCGGGGGGCTTTGGGGCTGGGCGGCGCAGGTGGGGCTGTTCCTGCTGGCGGCCTTGGGGAGCTTCTTCGCGGCGGCGTGGCTTTTGGGGGTGGGGGAGGTGCGCTCGGCCGTGCGCCGGCTGGGGCGGGGCGGGAGGGCCTGAGGGAGGGGAGCGGGAGGGGCCACCGGGGTGCGCGGACCGGTGGTTTTTTGTCGGGCGGGGCGCGAAGGAAGGAAAAGGGTGGGAAACGGTGGCAGATGGAGCTAGGAGAAGAACGGATACTGTAGAGCAAGGAGCAACGCCTGGGAGGGACGCAGGAAGGGTCTGGGGGTGGTTGACGGGGAGTTGGAAGATGGAGGTATAATGGCGGAGGCATTGAATGGCTACAGCGGAAGACTCTTGTCGAATCGTCTCGGGAAAAGGAAGGGCAATCCCATAGAAGGGAAGGCGAGGGTAGCAGCCGGGCGGGAGTACGAGGAAGGAGTGAGGTAATTGATCCGTTGGAGAGGCAGGACGGGGAGAACGCTGCTGGCTTTGGTTGCCGCCGGAGCCCTGCTGCAATTGGCGGTGGGGGCGGCGATGGCGCAAACTTACCAGCCGAGCCCAGAGAGCGGGGCCGTGCCCTTGGCGGGCAACCGGTTGCCGGCGGTGGCGGCGGGGACCGTTCCAAGTACGGGACAGGCCCCTGATCTCAACCAGTCGGTGACTTTGGTGATCGGGCTGAGGCTCCCCAACCCGAGCGGCCTGCAGGCGGCGGCCGCCGCGGTCCACGCGGGAGGCGCCCCGCCCCTGACTCCGGCGCAGTTTGTGGCGCAGTATGCGCCGAGTGCCACCGATTACCACTTGGTAGTGGGTTGGTTGCAAAACCAAGGGTTTGAGGTTCAAACCCCGTCCAACCGCCTGATCGTGGTGGCCCAGGGCACCTTGGGCCAGGCGGCCAGCGCCTTCGGGGTGACCTTCCGGAACTACAGCGTAGGCGGCAACACCTACTTTGCCAATGTGACGAAGCCTCAGGTGCCTTCGGATTTGGCCGGCATCATCCAGTCCATCGCCGGTTTGGACAACTTCCCCGCCTTCCACACCGGGTTGCAGCCGGTGCAGTTGCCGGCGGGGCGAGCGGTCTCCAACAGCGTGTATGACGGGGCCGACGGCTTCACGCCTTTGGGCATCGAGAAGGCCTACAACGTGCTGCCGGTGTACGGTTCCGTCTACGGCACGGGGCAGACCGTCGACATCGTGATCTGGAACGCCATTAACCAGAGCGACGTGAACAGCTTCGACGCCACCTACGGATTGCCATCCTTCACGCCCGACCAGATCGGGGTGGGGGGCACGCCCTCGGTTGACTTCAACGGCGGGTCCGGCGAGGCCACCTTGGACGTGGAGATGGTCCACTCCCTGGCTCCCGGCGCCGCGGTCAACGTTTACGAGGCCGTCAACAACTCCTCGGCATACCTGGAGGAGGCCGTCAACGAGGCCGTCGTGCAGCACGCGGCCAACGTGCTGAGCATGAGTTGGGGCGCTACCGATGCGAACTTGCCCCAGGCTTATCGGTCCACCATGGACGCCCTCTTCGCCCAAGGGGCGGCCGAGGGCATGACCCTGCTGGCGTCCTCCGGAGACAACGGGGCCTACGGTTCCGGGGGCACGACGGTTACCCCGCAGTTTCCGGCGTCCGATCCCTACGTGACGGGCGTGGGGGCCACCGTCCTGAACCCCACGGCCGACGGGGCCTACGGCGGGGAGACGGTGTGGAATTGCCAAGAGGGCTTGGGCTACTGCGGCGCGAACACCCCCCCACCTTACTACTACGGCAGCGGCGGCGGCTTCAGCCCCCACTTCCAAGCCCCCGCTTGGCAGACGCCGGCGGAGACCACGTACAACAACGTGTACAGCATCGGGAGCAACCTCGGATTTCGCGGCGTTCCGGACGTGGCCCTGAACGGCGGGGCGGGCACCGCGGCCTACGTGAACGGCTCTCTCGGCGGCTACATCGGCACCAGCGTCGCCGCCCCGTCCTGGGCCGGGCTGGTGGCCCTGGTGGACCAAGCCCTCGGCAACGCCGGGAAGCCGCCCCTGGGCTACTTCAACCCGACGCTGTACCAGCTTGGCCAGTCCAGCTCCTACACCACGGTGTTCCACCAGGTGTACATCGGGGACAACGACACCATGGCGTCGGGAGGCGTGGGCCCCTACTACGCATCTGACGGCTGGAACCCGGTGACCGGCTGGGGCACGCCGGATTTCCAGGCCCTCTTGAGCTACCTGACGAACCTTGCGCCGAGCTATCCGCCCAGCATCACCGCCAGCCCCACGGCCTTGGCGCCGAATTACGCCGCCCAGACCATCACCATCAGCGGCGTGAACACCCACTTCGGCGCGGGGACCACCGTGTCCCTGAAGTATAACGGCAACGAATATGTCAGTAACGTCCAGGTGCAAAGCCCCACCAGGTTGACCTTCACCATGGTGAGCGGTCTTCCGGACGGGCAGGGCAACATCAGCGTGACCGACTCGACCGACGGCACCCTGACCGCCTCCCTGGACGTGGGGGCGGAGGCAGGCAGCGTCAGTCCGACTTCCGTGACGGCCGGCTACAGCCCGACCACCATCGATATCACCGGGGTGAACTCCGCCTTCGCTTCGGGAGCGGTGACGGCGCAGGTGGTGTACGCGGCGAATCAGGAGACGGCCATCGACCTTAATCCGCCCAACCCGGCGGTGGAGGCCACCGTCACCAGCTACACCGCCGCCTCGTTCACCCTGCCGGCCGGCCTGGCCCCGGGGGAGTACGACGTGGTGGTTAACGACATCACCGGTGGGGTGTCCATGAGCATTCCCCTCACGGTCATGGCGGCATCGCCGTCCCTGACCGTGGCGCCCGCGACCCTGCCCTACAACTACACCGGACCGGTGGCCATGGCGGTTTACGGGAGCAACACCAACTGGAGTGCCTACCCGCCCACCATGACCCTGAGCTACAACGGGCAGTCGGAGCCAGGTTGGTGGTCCAACCCGACGGTGGTCAGCAACGGGTACTTCACCTTCGATCTGAACGCGGGACTGCCCAGCGGGTCGTACCAGGTGCAGCTGACCGATCCGGTGGACGGCACGCTGACCGGCTACTTCCAGGTCCAGTCGGCGCCGTGCACGGGCTGCGGAGGAGCCGGTGGGAGCGGGGGTGCCCCGGCATCCAGTCCGACATCCACCTCACCCACCAATACCTCTACCTCGGCGAGCGTGTCGGTGACGACGGCTGGGGGGACGGTGGCCATGGCTGACAACTCCGTCGTCCTGAACGTTCCTGCCGGGGCCTTCTCCGCCACGGTGACGGTGAACGTCGATGCGATCCCGACGGCCCAGGCCTACACCGTGGCTGCTGGGATGGTGGGGGCCAGCCCCCAGTGGAGCATCTCCACCGCCAACGGGGCTGAGCCGTCCCAGCCCGTGCCGGCCACCTTCCAGTACAATCCGAGTGCCCTGGGCGGGTTGAGCCCGTTGCGCCTGGGAGTGTATGGCTACAACCCGGCCACCAACACCTGGACCTGGGTTGGGGGCAAGGTGGATACCAGCAACGACACCATCAGCGCGAACCTGCCCCACTTCAGCATCTATGGGGTGCTGGCCAATACCGCCACCTTCAGCGACCTGAGCCAGGCCCCATGGGCCAGGAGCGCGGTGGACACGCTGCTGGGAGCGCATCTGGTGGCCGGCATGGCTCCGGGGGTTTTCGACCCCAACGGAACCCTGACCAGGGCGCAGTTCGCCACCCTCCTGGTGAAGGCCGAGGGATTGGCGCCGGTGGCCTCCGGGACGAGTCCCTTCACGGATGTGTCCCCTTCGGCCTGGTACGCGCCCTACGTGGCGGCGGCCTACAACGCGGGACTGGTGGCGGGCGTAAGTTCCACCACCTTCGATCCCAACGGTTCCATCACCCGGGAGCAGATGGCGGTGATGCTGGCCAAGCTGCTCGGAAGTTCCGCTCCCACGGGATCCCTGAGCCAGTTCTCGGATGCCGCGAGCATTGCTCCCTATGCCCAGTCGGGGGTGGAGGCGGCGGTGGGTGCCGGGCTGATGGCCGGGTTCCCGAACGGCACCTTCCAGCCGACGGGGCTGACCACCCGGGCTCAGGCTGCGGCTGTCCTGGCCAAATATCTGGGTTATATCGGTAAAGCGTAGGACAAAAGCAATGGAAGAGGGCCACCCCTTAGGGAGGCCCTCCTTCATTTATATCCATGTCAGGCAGTCTCTTCAGCTTGGAACTTAAGAGTTGATGGTATCGGGGTGGTAGGCCACGGCTACACGATGGGATCCGCCGTTTTGGATCGGGGATCGGTTGTTCAGCACGGCGGACCTGGAACTGATCCGCCGGACAGCCGAGCGTTTTCCGGGTCTGAGCCTGACGGAACCGGCCCAGACGATCTGCGAGAGTCTGCCGTGGAAGGTGCCGAACGGGCAACTGAAGGTGCACGCCTGTTGTAGGTGCCAAGGCTTTGTGACATCGTCGATTCCAAGTGACAATGTCCTCGGCCATCTACGCTGGCCGGTGGCAATGTCACCGGCCAAAACCCCCGAAATCAGGACAAAGAAATCAGCCATCTACACCTGCCGCGCTGCAGCCTGCCTGAGTTTTCTGGCAGCCAGCCTTGCCCATTTCGGCGGAGCAGGATATAATGTAGCGGCAAGGTGGTGACCGGCATTGGCGGATGAAGCGGCTGCCGCGATGGGTCCGGAAGGCCCCCAGGGACCGGAGGAGCGGGTCAGCCCCACTTGGCTGGTCCTGCAGCGGCTGGAAGACCTGAACAAGCGGATGGATGTCCTGCGCGAAGGCACGGGCAAGAGTTTCGAAAGCCTAGAGAGACGTTTCGAAGCGATGCGCGAAGACATGAACAAGCGTTTCGAAGCGATGCGCGAAGACATGAACAAGCGTTTCGAAGCGATGCGCGAAGACACGGACAAGCGTTTCGAAGCGATGCGCGAAGACACGGACAAACGTTTCGAAGCGATGCGCGAAGATACGGGCAAGCATTTCGAAGCGATGCGCGAAGATACGGGCAAGCATTTCGAAGCGATGCGCGAAGATACGGGCAAGCGTTTCGAATTAATGCACCAGGACATGAGGGATCTTCGTAGAGAGATCAACTCCCTGCGCACTTGGTCTCTGGGGCTGCTCCTGCTGGCTGTGCTCGGGCTGTTGGCCAAGCTGCTTATCCCCGGAGCGTAGATGAGGGGCGCCAACAGCGACCGGCGGCCGAAAAAGTCGTGGCTGACTCGTTGGAGCACGGAGTGCGGGGTGCAGGAGAGGGGGATAAACGTCGAGAGAAAAGTCGGAAGATTGCAAAAGGCGCCCGTGACCCCCAGGTGGTGCTCAAGCATCCACCTCCAGCACCTTCGATGGTATGGTTGCCAGAACTGTCCGGGCATGAAAGCGCGTCCGGCCCAGGGCGTTGCTGGGAACGATCCGGCGCCCTGGGCTAGGCGGGGTGGGGAAGCTTTTTTCGGGTGACCTGGCCGGTAGTTCTTTGGGCCGCGGCTTGCGCGGCCGCGCACCGAGGAACTGCGCGGGGGGTGGCCGTTGCGGTGGAGTAGGTGGTCCCGGCGGCGGAGGCGGCGGCGGAGGCGGCTGCGTGGGCTTTGGGGTGAATCGCCGCGGTGCCGTCTGATGCGGCGCAGTGGATGGAGGAAGCTGATGCCGCATGGCTGCTTCCAGATAAGCGGCATGGTGCACCGCCAACTCATGGGTTCGAGCGACCGATAATAGGCGGTCGACCGTCGGATGTTGATGCATCTCGATGTCCAGGGAGCGCGGCAGACGTCGGGCCTGACCGCCTTCGGCCGGGGTCAGTCGTTGGCGACAGCCCGTTGCCGATCTCCAGTGCCCACAGCCCAGGCACCACCGCTTGCGCTTCCCTCAGGGAATCCGGCAAGGACATGGCGTAGGGGTCGTCTTCGTCTTCGAGAAACCACGGCAGGGTGACCCAAGCATCCAGAACGAAGGTCATCACTGTAGATGGCCGATTTATTTGTCCTGATTTCGGGGGGTTTGGCCGGTGACATTGCCACCGGCACAATGGGGGACTGATGGCAGCCATGGAGCCGCATAACGCGTTGTCAATCTCGGGTCTTTCTCGTGTAGGCACACCTCAGCTTCGGTTGAGGGGCATGTGCCGAGATAGAGACGTACCAAGACCCTGAGAGCAGGCCTGCGTTGGCCTCAGGCTGTTGGGAGGGCATTGCTGACGGGTCTGCGTCAGTCTTCGGTGACGGGCGGGCTATGCAGAAACCTCAACACTGCAAGGGTGGAGGGTTGGAGGCCTGGCAGTATGATTGGGTATGATGACATCGGCCAGTGTGGGTAGCCGTGCACATTGCCATCTGGAATTGGCGATGACAAAAAGCGTTGGCAGCTACAATCATCACAACCGCCGTCCCTCGTCGATCAGTTCGCGGATGGACCTCGCGCCCCCCAACCGTTTGCCCTGTCGGAAGGCTTTTATCGCCGCAATGACCGCCTGACGTTCCTCGGACTGCTTGGCGGCGACAGGGCACAAGATGGCCACCGGTTTGCCGTGCCGGGTGATGGTGATATGCTTCCGCTGATGTTCCACCAGGTCCAGCAGTCGGCCCAGGTTGGTCTTGGCGTCGAAAGCGCCCACCGAATGCGTGGCCCAGACCTCCGGCCAGTTGTTCAGCCCCGCCGCATTCTATACCGGCCCTCGGAACCGGTCTAGACCAGGGGAGTCTCCGTGGTTTCCGGCGTGGTCCCGGCCAGGCCTCCCCCGGGTCAGGCCGCTCGTCGACAGGATGAGGCGCAGGCGGACCGCGGCGACGTCCGAAAGCCGCGGGAGCTCTCCGGCCTGGCGACGGCGGGCGGATCACTCGCGGCGTCTCGGGGGAGGGGGGCGGTCCGGTACGGGACCCGGTCTAATAGCGGGTCCATAAGGGGCGAAATGGCCGCCCTCGTCCCCTACGCCTTGCCCTGGCGCCAACGCTCCAGCCATTCGCGTGGACCCAGGACCACGGCCCCGGCCCGCGCCGGTTCGGGGTAGTGGCGCAGATTGCCGGTGAGCAAGGCGGCTCCGGGCCCGGCAGCCAGGCACACCTCCAGGAACGGCTCGTCATCCCGATCCGGCAGCCGGTGGCGCAGGGGAACGCCGGCCACGATTATACCTTCCGCCGTCAGACCACGCAAAAGGATCGCGGTCAGGGCGGGGTCCAGACGGAGGCGGGGGCGGTGTAACACCGCCTCGTATGCGGCGACGATCCGGGCGTCGTGGGCGAGCCGGACGTGCCCGGCCAGCACGAGGCGCAGGACGTCCGCCGGCGCGCCGGCGGGGTTCAAAAGGCCGCTCACCAACACGTTGGTGTCCAGGATCAGGGCGGGACGGGACATCAAGCCTTGCGCTCGCGACGCGTGTGCTCGATCTCCCGCTCGATCGCTTCCTCCGACAGGCGGTCCAGCCCTTCTTGCACCGACCGGCGTTGGAGTTCGTTCAGGGCCAAGGTGGCGCGCATGCGACGCAGGGCCGCGAGTTCGTCCTCGAACCCTGCTTCCCTGAGGGGAGTGAGCAAGGCGACGGGCCGTCCGTTGGAGGTTATGACCAACTCCCCGGCCTCGGACAATTCGTTGAAGAGGCTCGCGGTTCGACTGCGAAGCTCGCGCACCGTGACCAAGCGCATGGGTAGTCGCTCCCTCGAGTCATATTCGTGTACACACTGACGCTCTCCCACGGCTGAAGCCGTGGGGTTCTGCCTGAGGACCCCACCACGCCTTTCCCAGGCTCTCCTGGCCCCGTGGCCCCATGCCTCAGGCCGGCAAGGCCAGGGGCATGGGCCTTAGCGC
>JAJZIM010000076.1 GCA_021810565.1 Bacillota bacterium | reverse complement strand
AAGGGTACGTGAACCCACCAACCGTCCTTCTTAGGGATCAGCACGGGGGATTGGGCCACCCACACGCCGACGGCTGGGCGCAGCGCCTCCCGCTCCTCCCGGGTGCGCTCGGCGCGGCCCTCGGCCCTCAGCCGTGCGTTTTGCGCCTCCCGCTCGGCAGCGATGCGCGCCTTTTCCGCCTGGGACTGGGTGAAAAGCTCCCCGGCGTAAGGTGGACCCTGCACCGGCACGTTGTGCCAATTCCACCGCTTGCCGTTGAAGAGACGCAGGCGCAGGAAGCCTTTCTGGTAGTTCTCCAGGCGCAAGGAGGAAAGCCCCTCGTAGGCCACCAGGTGCGGGTGGGGCCGGGGTAGGGCCGGGGTCTTGCCGCGTTGCTTGGGATTCGCCGCTTCCCGGTTGGCCAGGTTCGACCGGTAAGCGCGCACCGCCCCGGCGGCGTAGTTGATGGCTGCCCGACGCAGCACGGTCGGCGCTTTGGGGCAGACCCGTCCGAAGTCGCGTACCGGGTTCGGATGCGCCCTGGTGACCACGGTGTGGCGCTCCGCCCAGGTCAGGATCTCCTGATTGGTGAGCGGGCGGCGCCGTTCCTCTCCGGCGTGCTTGCCCCGCCGCACGACGTAGGATTTTTGCTCGCTGAAGATACCCGGGTGCTCCAGGAAGAAATCCGTGTAGAAGCCCACGGCCCGGTCCCAGCCCTGGACGGTGGCGAGGAGGGCGTCACGCTTGCCGGCATTGGCCTCGGGCCGGACCTTGAATTTAACGGTACGGGTCACCGTGATGCAGGACATGGCCGGCATGCCGCTCACCTCCCAAACTACAGATGATGCCCACCGCGGCATAATATACCGCGATGGGCTGCCTGTCAATAGATATGATCATCGCCAAATATCAGGAAGCAAGGGACTGCCCGGCCCCCTTCCAACGGGGGTTCCGAGTGGTTCGGGCGTCGGGGTTCGTCGTGCCGTTCCAGGCGGCGCCTCGGCTCCCAGGATGCCATCGGTTTCTCGGACGGCTACGGCGGCGGCAGGGGTAAAGTGCCCGCCCGGTTCCTATCCAACGGGTTCCCCGCCGCTTTAGGATCTTTTTCTGGTTGGCTTATCGTTGGGACCGCCAGGTCTGCGGCAACCGGAGGGTGCACAGCCGCCGGTTTCCCTTTCGTCAGTAGCCAATTGTCAGGCTATGTCAAGTGGAAAAGTCGCCTCCGGAAGGTCGAGGGGCTCCGGTACCTTACGGAGGGCAAGAAATTCGTAGAAGGACAGGGGCGGCACCTGCACCGTGACCCAGCGACCCGTCCCCGATTCCACAAGACTTTCTGAGAGCAAGACCGTGGCAGATCCCGCCGCCGCAATGCGCCAGACGGGTTCCCGGTCCACCAACTGCTTCACCCACAGCTCCCAGTCATCAGCATACTGCACCTCGTCGAGCAGAAGCAGCTGGCCGCCGGGGCGCGGCCCCACCTCCTGCTCGTAGAGATCCAGCAGCCGACGAATACCGGCTAGCTTTAGGAAGGGATGGTCAAAGGAGAGATAGAGGATGTTTACGGGAGCCGTTCCGCGCTTCAGAAAATCCCCGGCCAGTTGGTAGAGCACCGTGGTCTTGCCCACCCGCCGTGCTCCCGAGAGAAAGATGGCCCGACGGGTTGGCGTAGACAGAAGGTGCAAGGATTCGTGGAAGGCCAGGCGGCGAATGGAGGGGGCAAGGTTGTCGGGCACTTGCTTCGCCACCCACCAGGGATTGAGTTGTCGCAAGGCGCCGATAAGCTCCTCCGGGGGAATATGCATCAGTATCCTCTCCCTGCAACATATTTACCTTGATAATTGTATACTACAGGTTGCATATCGTCAAAAAGTCGCGGCTAGTGGGGGACGGCGCGGGGAGGCACCCAGGGACAATCAACGGCCGGGACGGGCTCCCAGCTTCCCTAGAGGCGAGGCTGAAGACCTGGAAAGGCAGCGACGGCCTATTGACAATCCCCTCTGCTGGTGCTAGAATGACCACAACTTTGACAATCGCATACCTCGTCGGAGACTCTTATCCAGACAGGTGGAGGGACTGGCCCGAGGAAACCTGGGCAACCGGCACCCCCAGGGGTGCAGCGGTGCCAAGTCCGACAGGGCGGGGATCACACCCCGCTTCTGAGAGATGAGAGAGGCTGTGTGCTCATTTTGCGACCTCTTCATCAGCTGTGAAGAGGTCATTGTTTTTGGTGCCATAGAAAGGAGTTGAGGTCAAGTGTCCTACGTGCGGCAGCTCAAATGCAGGGAGTGCGGCGAGACCTTCCCCCTGGAGCCCATCAGCATCTGCGAGTACTGCTTCGGCCCTCTGGAGGTGGATTACGACTACGCCGCGATCCGCTCCTCGGTGACCCGCGAAGGGATCGCCGCCGGGCCCAAGACCATGTGGCGCTATCGGGACCTGTTGCCGGTGGAGAGTGAGCAACCGGTGGACCTGGGCACCGGCTTCACCCCTCTATTGCGGGCCGACAACCTGGGTAGGCGCCTGGGCATCGACCATCTGTACCTGAAGAACGATTCGGTGAACCCCACCTTCTCCTTCAAGGATCGGGTCGTGTCCGTCTCCGTGTCCAAGGCCCTGGAGTTCGGCTTCCGAACGGTGGCCTGCGCCTCCACCGGCAACCTGTCCGCCTCGGTGGCCGCCCATGCGGCCAAGGCGGGCCTGGAGTGCTACATCTTCATCCCCGCCGACCTGGAACACTCCAAGATCGTGGGCACGGCCGTGTACGGGCCCAACCTGGTGGCGGTGGAAGGCAACTACGACGAGGTCAACCGCCTCTCCTCGGAGGTGGCCGACAAATACGGTTGGGCCTTCGTCAACATCAACCTGCGTCCCTTCTACTCCGAGGGCTCCAAGACCCTGGCCTTCGAGACGGCGGAGCAACTTGGCTGGCGTTTGCCCGACCATGTGGTGGCTCCCATGGCCGGCGGTTCCGTCTTGACTAAAATATGGAAGGGATTTCGGGAGTTGGCCGCCGTTGGGCTGGTGGAACCCAGGGACACGCGCTTCTCGGGGGCGCAAGCCCACGGCTGCTCCCCCATCGTCACCGCCTACAAGGCCGGTGCCGAGAACATCACCCCCGTCAAACCGCGCACCATCGCCAAGTCCCTGGCCATCGGCAATCCCGCCGACGGCTACTACGCCCTGCGCACCATCCGCAACACCGGCGGCGCGGCGGAGGAGGTCAACGATGCGGAGATCGTGGAGGGGATCAAACTCCTGGCCTCCACCGAGGGCATCTTCACCGAGACCGCCGGCGGGGTCACCGTGGCGGTGCTGACCAAGCTCGCCGCCGCCGGGCGCTTCCGCCCCCAGGAGACGGTGGTGGCGTACATCACCGGCAACGGCCTGAAGACCGTGGAAGCCCTGGAGGGCCACCTGCCCGAGGTCCGGCCCATCCCTCCCACCCTGAGCTCCTTCGAGGGCCAGATCCTGAAGCATACCGCCTGAGGAGGAAGACGATGAGCGTGAAAGTGCGCATCCCCACACCGCTGCGCCGGCTGACGGCCGGACAAGGCGAGGTCCAGTCCCAAGGAGCCGCGGTGTCCCAAGTGCTGGCCGACCTGGAGACTCAGTTCCCGGGAATGCACGAGCGCCTGTTCGACGAGGCTGGGCAGTTACGCCGCTTCGTCAACGTGTACCTGAACGAAGAGGACATCCGTTTCCTACAGGGTCTGGACACTCCGGTGGGAGAAGGCGACCTGATCTCCATCGTTCCCGCCATCGCCGGCGGCGCCTGAGGTGCCCCGGTGGCCCGGGTAGGTGTGTCCCCTTTGTTGACAAATCCGATCGGAATTCGTACGATTAGGGTGAGGTGATAGCTTGTTCACGGAAGAGCAGATCCGCCGCTATTCCCGGCACATCCTCCTGCCCGAGGTGGGAGGCGCGGGCCAGCGGCGGCTTTTGGCCGCGCGGGTGCTGCTTTTGGGAGCTGGCGGCTTGGGCTCCCCCACCGCCTACTACCTGGCCGCCGCCGGGGTGGGCACCCTGGGGATATGCGATCCCGACGTGGTGGACCTGTCCAATCTGCAGCGCCAGATCCTGCACGCCGAGGCCGACCTGGGCCGACCCAAGGTGGATTCGGCCGCCGAGAAGCTGCGGGCCCTCAACCCGGACGTCCGCGTGGTGTGCCATCGGACGGGGATCGACCGGGGCAACGCCCTGGACCTGCTGGCGGACTACGACCTGGTGGTGGACGGCACGGACAACTTCGCCACCCGCTATCTGGTGGCCGACGCCTGCCACCTGGCGGGCAAGCCACTGGTGCACGGCAGCATCTTCCGCTTCGAGGGGCAGGTGACGGTCTTCCTGCCCGGGGAGGGGCCTTGCTACCGCTGCCTATATCCGGAGCCGCCGCCCGCGGGGCTGGTGCCCAGCTGCCAGGAGGCGGGCGTGCTGGGGGTGCTGCCCGGGATCATCGGCACCGTCCAGGCCGCCGAGGCGATCAAGCTGCTCCTGGGCATCGGTCGCCCCCTGGTCGGGCGGCTTTTGACCTACGATGCCCTGGAGATGGACTTCCACACCCTCGCGGTACACCGGGATCCCGCCTGCTCCCTATGCGGCGACACCCCCAGCATCACCGCCCTGGGCGAGTACGGCTTCAGCTGCGAGGTGGGGGCATGCCCCACCGCCTGAAGCGCTACCTGGGGATGGAGCTGGCGCCAGTGGCGGTGCGGATCCTGCGCGGCGATCCGGCGCCCCCGGGAGGCGCCACGGGTTCCCCCACCTATTGCGACTTGGTGCTGCGCGCCGCCCGCGGGGAGCGCTTCGTCCTTGACCCCGCCTCCGTGCGGCGGCTATCCTGCCCCAACCCGGAGCTGGCCCTGGGCTTCCGGGAGCCGCGCTTTGCCGACGTGCAGCCCCGCATCGAGGGCGGCACCACCGCGGTGGTCATCGGCGGGGAGGAAGCGGACGTGTGGCTCTTCATCCTGACACCGGCCCAGGTCACCCGCCTAGCCACCCTGCTGGGAGGAATGCAGGTGTCCTTCCGCGGAGAGATGGCCGTGTGCGGCGAGGCCACCGCCCAGGTGTACCGGACGGAGAAGGCCAACCTGTCCTTCCTCTGCCAGGGCTGCCGGGAGTTGTCCGGCTACCGGGATGACCAGGTGGTGGTGGGGCTCACTCCCGCCGAGGTGGCGGCGGTGGGAAAGAAGATCGAGGAGGGACGCAAGCGTTGAAAGCGGATCGGGAGCTGGATTTGAAGGGCGAGATCTGCCCCTACACCTTCGTCAAGAGCAAGCTGGCCCTGGAGGAGATCGCGGTGGGTGAGGTGCTGCGGGTGGTGGTGGACTACCCGCCGGCGGTGGAGAACGTGCCCCGCAGCATGGAGAACGAGGGCAACGAGGTGCTGTCGGTGCAGCCCATCGGCCCCTCTCAATGGGAAATTATGGTCCGGAAGGTGGGCTAACCAGGTATGTTCGGCTTCAGCGAGGAGGAGATCCGCCGCTACTCCCGGCATATCATCCTACCCGAGGTGGGAGGCCGGGGGCAGAAGAAGCTGCGGGAGTCCCGGGTCCTGGTGGTGGGGGCCGGCGGCCTGGGCTCCCCGGTCGCCATGTACCTGGCGGCCGCGGGCATCGGCACCCTGGGCCTGGTGGACATGGACCGGGTCGAGTTGTCCAACCTGCAGCGTCAGCTCTTGCACACCACCGCCGACGCCGGTGAGCTGAAGGTGGAGTCGGCCCGGCGGCGCCTGGCCGCCCTGAACAGCCAGCTGCGCCTGGAACTGCATCCCGTGCGCCTAGGGGCGGACAACGTGGCCTCCCTGATCTCCGGGTACGACGTGGTGGTGGACGGGGTGGACAATTTCCCCGCCCGCTACCTTTTGAACGACGCCTGCGTGCTGGCCGGCAAGCCCCTGGTGGAAGGCGGCCTTTTGCGCTTCCACGGCATGGCCATGACCATCGTGCCGGGGAGCGGTCCGTGCTACCGCTGCGTGTTCCCGGAACCGCCGCCGCCGGGGGCGGTGCCCAGCTGCTCCGAGGCGGGGGTCATCGGCGCCGCGGCGGGGATCATCGGCACGGTGCAGGCCACGGAGGCCATCAAGGTGCTCCTCGGCATCGGCCGGCCCCTGGTGGGCCGGGTGCTGACGGTGGACGTGCTGGAGGGAACCTACCGCACCGTGGAATGGGGCAAAAACCCGCGCTGCCCCGTCTGCGGTGAGCACCCCACCATCACCTCGCTGCGGGAGCTGGCGGAATACGACCTGGCCTGCGACCTCCCGGGAGCCGGCACCCGTGCCCCTTGAGCTGACGACCGCCCAACTGGCGGCGATCCTGGAGCATTGCCGCCGGGAGGCGCCCCTGGAGGCCTGCGGCATCCTGGCCGGCCGGGACGCTCGGGTGAGCCGCGTTCATCCGCTGACCAACGCCGACCGTAGCCGCACCAGCTACCTGATCGAGCCGCGGGAACAGCTGCGGGTCATGGGCGAGATCTGGGATCGCCAGGAGGAGCTTTTGGCCATCTTCCACTCCCACCCGGCCTCCCCTGCCTACCCCTCCTCCCGGGACGTGGAGCTGGCCTTCTACCCCGACAGCCGCTACATCATCGTTTCGCTGCGGGACCCCGGGCCCGAAATACGCTGCTTCCTTATCCGGGAAGGTGTGATCACGGAGGAACCCCTCGAGATCATTGAGTGAGGTGGAAAGCATGGAGATCGTCCTGAACGGTCAGCGCCGCCAGGTGAGCGAGGACAGCAACCTGAGCGCCCTGTTGACCCAGCTGGCGGCCCGTCCCGAAATGGTCACCGTGGAGCTCAACGGCCGCATCCTGGACCGCTCCGAGATCGCCGACGCCCCCCTGAAGCCGGGCGATCAGGTGAAGATCCTGCACTTCATGGGCGGCGGGCGCTGATGCCTGCCGCTCCCGACGCCCTCTCTCTCATCGGCGCCACCCCCCTGCTGCGCCTGCGCCGCCTGGTGGGACCCCAGGACGCGTCGGTGCTGGCCAAGCTGGAGTCCCGCAACCCCGGCGGCAGCGTCAAGGACCGCATCGCCTGGGGCATGGTCCGCGACGCCGAGGAGCACGGAACGCTCCCCCCCGGCGGCACCATCGTGGAGCCCACCAGCGGCAACACCGGCATCGGCTTGGCGGTGGTGGCCGCCGTGCGGGGCTATCGCCTGGTGCTGGTGATGCCCGAGACCATGAGCCTGGAGCGCCGGGAGCTGCTGCGGGCCATGGGAGCGGAGCTGGTGCTCACCCCCGGCTCCGAGGGCATGCTGGGCGCGGTGCGCCGGGCCGAGGAACTCGTCGCCTCCCTTCCCGGCGCCTACAGCCCCCGCCAATTCGAGAACCCGGCCAACCCCGCCACCCACCGGCGCACCACGGCCCGCGAGATCCTGGAGCAGACCGGCGGCCGGGTGGACGCCTTCGTGGCCGGGGTGGGCACGGGGGGCACCATCACCGGCGTGGGGGAGGTGCTGAAGGAGACGGTGCCGGGGGTGCGCATCGTGGCCGTAGAGCCGGCCGCCTCGCCCCTCTTGTCCGGCGGCTGCGCCGGACCCCACCGCATCCAGGGCATCGGAGCCAACTTCATCCCCCCCGTGCTGAACCGTTCCGTCATCGACCGGATCATCTCCGTGGACGACGAGGAGGCCTTCCGCACCTCGCGGCTCTTGGCTCGGCAGGAAGGCGTCTTCGTGGGAATCTCCTCCGGCGCCGCCTGCTGGGCCGCCCTGCAGCTGGCCCGGGAACTGGGTGCGGGGCGCACGGTGGTGACGGTCTTCCCCGACACGGGGGAGCGCTACCTCAGCATGTATCCCTACTTCCAATCCTACCGGGAGGAGTAACCGTGGAAGACAAGGAGCAACTCCTGCGCACCATCCTGCGCGGTTTCGACGGCGCCGTGGTGGCCTTCTCCGGCGGCGTGGATTCCTCCCTGCTCTTGAGCTTCGCGGTGGAAGAGCTGGGGGGGCGGGTGCTGGCCGCCACCGCCGTCTCCGAGACCCTACCGCCGGGGGAGTTGGACGGAGCCCGCCTAGTGGTCCGGCTTCTGGGCGCCCGCCACCGGCTGCTGGAGACCGCGGAGCTGTCCTGCCCCGAGTTCGCCGCCAACACCCCCCGGCGCTGCTACCATTGCAAGCGGGAGCTTTTCGGCAGGTTGCGCGAGGTGGCCCGGGCGGCGGCGCTCGCCGCCGTGCTGGACGGCACCAACGCCGACGATGCGCGGGACTGGCGTCCGGGTCGCGACGCCGCCCGGGAACTGGGGGTGCGAAGTCCGCTCCTGGAGGCCGGCCTGACCAAGGAGGAGATCCGCGCCCTGGCCCGACGCCGGGGGCTGCCCAACTGGGACAAACCGGCCGAGCCCTGCCTGTCCTCCCGCATCCCCTACGGCACTCCCATCACCCCCCCGGTGCTGGAGCAGGTGCGCCGGGCGGAGACCTATCTGAAAAGCTTCCTGCCGGGGCCGCTGCGGGTGCGCCACCACGGGGAACTGGCCCGCTTGGAGCTGGGTCCCGCCGCTTGGGAGACCGCATCCCGCCGCCGCGAGGAGATCCATCGCGCCCTGCGCGAGCTGGGCTACACCTACGTGACCCTGGACCTGGCCGGCTATCGCCCGGGCAGCCTCAACGAGACGATCTGAACACGAGGAGGGATGGCCCCTGTCCGGACACTCCAAATGGGCCAACATAAAAAGGCGCAAGGCCGTGGTGGACGCCCAGAAGGGCAAGACCTTCTCCCGCCTTTTGCGGGAGGTGGCGGTGGCCGCCCGTCAGGGCGGCGCCAACCCCGAAGCCAATTTCCGGCTGAAGACGGCCATGGAGAAGGCCCGCGCCGCCAATATCCCCAACGACAACATCCAAAGGGCGGTCCAGCGGGCCGCCAGCGGCAGCGAAGGCGCCAACCTGGAGGAGATCCTCTACGAGGGATACGGTCCCGGCGGCACCGCCATCCTGCTGGAGATCCTCACCGACAACCGCAACCGCACCGCGGGGGACATTCGCCACCTGTTCACCAAGCACGGCGGCAACCTGGGAGAGAGCGGTTGCGTGGCCTGGATGTTCGAGCGCCGCGGCGTGCTCCGTTTGAGCACCTCGCCCGTGCCGGACGAGGATGAGCTGACCATGGCCGCCTTAGAGGCCGGTGCCGACGACCTGGAGCGCGAGGACGACACCTGGTTGGTCTACACCCCTGCCGAGGAACTGGAACCAGTCCGCCGCAAACTGGAGGCCGCGGGCATCCCGTCCCAGGAAGCCGACTTCACCTATGTGCCCCGCTCCACGGTGCGGGTGGCCGGCGAGGAGGCCCAAAGGCTGCTTCGCCTAGTGGAGGCCCTGGAGGATCACGACGACGTCCAAGCGCTGCACTCCAACTTCGACATCCCGGAGGAGGAGTTGGCGCAGTTCCCGGGATAGGGGCCGGCGGCTCTATGCCGATCCCAGCCGCCCCAGGGCGATGCGGATGGCGGTTTGCACCTCCCGGGCGGTCCGGGAGTCCGGATACGGCCGGCGCGGCCAGAAGAAGCCGTGTAGTCCGTCTCCCCGGCGGCGCGGCACCACGTGCACGTGGAGATGCGGCACGCTCTGGCTGACCCGGTTGTTCACGGCCAGGAAGCTGCCCTCCGCCGCCACCGCCTCCTCCACTGCCCGAGTGAGGAGCTGCATCGCCGCGACCAGCGGCCCGGCCAGCGCTGCGGGCAATTCGGTCAAGGTCTCCACGTGCTGCCGGGGCACCAGCAGGCAATGACCCGGGAACAGCGGCCGCCGATCCAGGAAGGCCACGAAGGCCGCCTCCTCCAGGACCAGGAGGGCGGGCTCCTCTCCCCGGGCGATGCGGCAAAAGGAACAAGCTTCCGGCGCCGGAGTCAAGCCGTCTCCACCCGGGCGAAGCGCCGCTTGCCCGCCTGGAGCACCATGCCGGAAACCGGGGCCAGCTCCCCCTCCTCCGCCGTCCAGGGTATCCCGTCCACCCGCACCGCCCCTTGGCGGATCAGCCGGCGCCCCTCGGACAGGGATGGCGTCAGCCCCGCTTCCAGGAGCAGCTCGATCAGCCGCCGGCTGCCCGGGGCCACGCGCACCGTGGGCATCTCCTCGGGCCGCTCGCGACGCTGGAAAACCCGGCGAAACTCCTCCTCGGCCGAGCGTGCCGCCTTCGCCCCGTGGAACTCGCCCACGATGTCCCGTGCCAAGCGCATCTTCACGTCCCGCGGGTTCAACCGCCCCGCCGCCATGGCCTCCTCCTCCGCCGCCAGCTGCTCCAAGGGCGTATCGGTCAACAGTTCCTGGTACCGCCGCAGCAGCCGGTCGGGGATGGACATCACCTTGCCGTACATGTCCGAGGGGGCGTCCCGCAGAGCGATGTAGTTGCCCAGAGATTTCGACATCTTGCGCTCCCCGTCGGTTCCCTCCAGGATGGGCATCAGCATGGCCACCTCCGGTTCCTGCCCGTAGTCGCGCTGCAGGCCGCGGGCCATCAGGAGATTGAACTTCTGATCCGTGCCGCCGAGCTCCACGTCCGCCTCCAGAGCCACGGAGTCGTAGCCCTGCATCAAGGGATAGAAGAACTCGTGCAGGTGGATGGGCAGCCGCGCCTTGAAGCGGCTTTGGAAGTCGTCGCGCTCGAGCAGGCGGGCCAGGGTGGTCTTGGCCGCCAGCTCCACCACCTGGGCGAAATCCAGCCGGCTCAACCAGCGGCTGTTGAAGTCGATCACCGTACGCTTGGGATCCAGGACTTGAAACACCTGCTCGGCGTAGGTGCGGGCATTCTCCCGCACCTCGTCCTCCGTGAGCTGGCGCCGGGTCTCCGAGCGGCCGGAGGGGTCGCCGATGCGCCCGGTGAAGTCGCCGATGAGGCAGATTACCTGATGGCCCAGATCCTGAAATTGGCGCAGCTTGCGCAGCACCACCACATGCCCCAGATGGATGTCCGGGGCCGACGGGTCCAGGCCCAGCTTGATCTTCAGCGGCCTGCCCAGGGCCAGCTTGGCGGCCAACTCCTCCTCGGAGACGATCTCGGCGGTGCCCCGACGCAACAGGTCCAGCTTTGCCGCTAATTCCATGCCATGCTCCTTGCGCTGCAGATTCTAAGCTTTTCTCCTTCGGGGCCGAACGGCGCAAATCCTGCCGCCGCGTCGCGGGGCGGCACGCATTTTCCGGTCGTGCCGGTGTGCTGGCTTCCCGCAATCTTGCTGTGTTATAATCGGGAAGTTGAACATAACGCCCGGGCATTCCCCTGCCTCAGGCCGTGCCCGGGAAGGGAGCCAAGCGGGCGGCATCCGTGGCGTCCATGGCAGTCTATGGTATAATAATCCCAGGGAAAGCAAAGAATGGTCACGTGGCGGATGCTCAGCGGCTGCCAGTCGGGCAGGAGCGGTCCGAAGTCACGCCTGGGGCAATCGCACCGGCCGCTGCGGGTCCAAAACCCGCGGCACGGCGGTCGGCGGACCAGGAAACTCCGGGGGCGACCCCGGGAACCCGCGCTTCAACCCTAAGGGTTGGGCGCCGGGACAGCTCTTAAGGAGGTGCGCCCCTTGGGCAACCGTGCCGCTGCCAAGACCAGCGGGAAGCCGAAGGGTAGACGAAGGATCAGGTGGGGCCGGGTGTTGCTCCTGGCTGCCGGCATCCTCCTGGTGTCGGGCGCCGGCGTCTTCGCCTGGACCCTGTATTCCCTGCCACCCATCGGATCCCTGAACGCGTCCGGCGGCAGTTCCGTGATCTACGACTCAAATGGCAAGGTGATCACCACCCTGCACGGAGTGCGCAACAGCATCCCCGTGCCGCTGCAGCAGATGCCCACATCGTTGCAGGATGCCGTGATCTCCATAGAGGATCACAATTTCTACCGCAACCAGGGTTTCGACCTTCTCAGCATCGCCCGCGCCGCCCTGGTGGACCTCAAGGCCGGCCTGCGCCCCGTGCAGGGGGCCAGCACCATTACCGAGCAGTTGGCCAAGAACCTCTACCTGTCCGATCAGAAAACCCTGAGCCGAAAGCTGAAGGAGTTCGTCCTGGGGATCGAACTCAACCGCAACTTCACCAAACAGGAAATTCTCCAGAAATATCTCAACACCATCTACTTCGGCCAAGGCGCCTACGGAGTGGAGGCCGCCAGCCGCGCCTATTTCGGCGTGGGGGTGCGGCACCTGGACCTGGCTCAATCGGCCATGCTGGCCGGGTTGATCGACGCCCCCTCCGCCAACGACCCCCTGGCCAACTTCAAAGGGGCCAAGACGCGTCAAACCCTTGTGCTGCACGCCATGGCCAAGTACGGCTACATCACCCAGGCTCAGGAGCACGCCGCCCTGGCGGAGACGCTTCATTTCGCCCCCTCCTCCGCCTCCACCAGCTACCCCGCGCCCTATTTCGTGGATTACGTCATCGAATACCTCAACGTCAAGCTGGGCCTCTCGATGAACGAGATCTACCACGGCGGCCTGCGGATCTACACCACCCTGGACATGCACGACCAGACGGCCGCCGAGGACGCCGTGGCTCAGGTCATGAACCGCGCCTTCCCCATGAAGCCGGGGCAACCGCCCAATCCTCAGGCCGCCGCCCTGATCATGGACCCCCACAACGGCCACATCCTGGCCATGGTCGGCGGGCGCACCCACACCGGCCTCTTGGTCCGCAACCGAACCATCAGCGGCCTGGGACCCTACGAGGGCATGCTGCGCCAGCCCGGCTCATCCATCAAGCCCCTGTACACCTACACCGCCGCCATCGCCAGCGGGCTCACCGAGATGACGGTCATGGACGACGTGCCCTTCAGCATCGTCAAGGGCAAGATATGGCCCGAAAACGACGACCACCTCTTCCGCGGCTACATGACCCTGCGCCACGCCCTGGCCATCTCGGACAACAACGTGGCGGTCAAGACCCTGAACCACATCGGGGTGGACACGGGATTCAACTTCGCCTTGAACAAGTTCCACCTGCATACCCTGGTAGGCTCCGGAGCCAAGAACGACCGCACCCTGGCGGCTACTCTGGGCGGTCTGACCAAGGGCGTTTCCCTGAAGGAGATGGTCTCCGCCTACAGTGAGCTGGACAACGGCGGTATCCGGGTCTCACCCGTGGCCATCCTCAAGGTGCTGCGGCCTGACGGCTCCGCCCTGTACCAGTACCGTCCCCACGAGCAGGCGGAGTTCAGCCCCCAGGTGGCCTACATCGTGACCAAGATGCTGGAGAAGGTCTTCGCCTACGGCACCGGCTCCGGCTTCCCCCTGAACCGCCCCGCCGCCGGCAAGACGGGCACCACCAACCACGGCCACAACGGCTGGTTCATGGGCTACACGCCTCAACTGGTGGCGGGGGTGTGGGTGGGCTACAGCGACACCCGGCCCAAGCCCAATTTCGGCTTCTACGGCGCCACCTACGCCGGCCCCATCTGGCATGCCCTGATGACCACCGCCTTGGCCGGCCAGCCCGTGGAGCATTTTTCCCGCCCCTCGGGCATCGTGCAGGTGGCGGTGAGCGTCCGCTCGGGACTGCTCCCCGGCCCCTACTGTCCACCCCAGGACATCAAGGAGGGGCTGTTCATCCAAGGCACCCAGCCCACCACCCAGGGCAACATCCATGTGCCGGCAGTGGTGTGCGCCAACAACCCCAAGCTGCTCTGGGATCCCTCCTGCGGCTGCCAGCCCGTGACCAAGGTCTTCTGGCGCCGTCCCACCAACCTGCTCCAGATCCCGTCCAGCATCCCACCGCCGCAGATCATCGCCGCCGCCAAGTGGGCGCCGGACACCTCCTGCACCGGCGGCACCGGCTCCACCGGTCCTCCCTCCACCAGTTCCGGCCCACTGATCATCGCCATCGCCAACGGTGCCGTGAGCCCCCAGACGGTCCAGGCAAGCCTGGGGCAAAAGGCCCAGTTGGATGTGCTGAACACGAGCCACCACACCTATACCTTCAGCCTGCCGTCCCTCCATCTGCAGCAGGCCATCCCCCCCAACAACATGACCACCTTCTCGTTCACCCCCTCCACCAAGGGCAGCTTCCCCTTCACCGCGACCACCGCGGGCAAGCCCACCCTGTCGGGAGTCCTCCAAGTGCAGTGAACCGCTCTCCGAAACCTAGACATTTCTAGGTATCGGTTCGGAACTTTCAGGTTCCTCGTTTGATTTCTTGACGGTTGGAGTCCTCGTCCTCCCGCCTCAGACCCCCGGAGTCTCGACGACCCCTAGGCCTGAGAACCGCCAAGTA
>JAJZIM010000075.1 GCA_021810565.1 Bacillota bacterium | reverse complement strand
AACATCGGCGATAGCGAGGGCAGAAGACGAAATGATCGTTGATGAGGGAGACAGTAGTGGCGGTTCGCCGATGCGCTTGACCCATAACCAGATTATAACTTCAGGGCTGGAAAACACAAGGGGGGCGCTTCATCCCACCCATAAAATGAGTGGGCTTTCGCGCTGGTTTTCTGTAAAGCTCCGGATCCGCCCGGCGCACCGCCGCCGCCGGGTCCTCTCCGGGATTCCAAAGGCCGATGCCGCAGCTGACGCCCAGGGGATACTCCGCAGGCAACTCACCCCGCCGCTCCAGCCGTCGGCGGATCTCCTCGCGCAGCGCCATCGCCCGCTGCCGGCCTGCCCCGGGCAGGAACACGGCGAATTCGTCGCCGCCCCAACGCAGGGCTAGGTCGGAAGATCCCACGCTGGACGCCAGCACCCGAGCCGTATGGGCCAACACGGCATCCCCCGCCGCATGTCCCCACAGATCGTTGATCTCCTTCATGCCGTCCAAGTCCAGGAGCAGCGCCGCGCCGCCCGCGGCACCCCAGCCCGTTTCGCGCCGCCGGGTCAAGGCGTGTCGGTTCCCCAGGCCGGTCAGAGCATCCAACGCTGCATACCCCGCGCCGAGCACGGTCACGGCGCAAAATTCACCGCCGTGCCCCACCGGCACCGCCAACACAGGGTCCGCGGCCTGGCCACTCCCCCAGGTTGCCGGAAATGGTCGGCCCCCTGCGGCCTCCCGCCGACAGCGGCAAGTCTCCCGGCGGCATCCCACCCGCTCCCGGCAAACTGTGCCCCGCCACGCCTCATCCGGCCAGCCAAAGAGCCTCCTGGCCGCCTGGTTGGCCGCCCGCAGCACGCCCTCCCCGTCCACCAGGAACATGGCGACGGGAGCCTCGGCGTGGAGCGCCTCCCAGCCTTCCGCCGCACCAGCCGTGCCCGCCACCCCCCACGCCGCATCTCGCCCTTGTATTTCCGCACCCGGGCGGCATATTCCTGCCGGTGTCGCGGAAGGGCGCCGGATCGGCCACCGGCGGCCATCGGGCCTGCCACGGCCAGCCGCGGCGAAAAGCTCCTCCCTGGCCCCTCACCCCGCCGATGTCCGAGGAAGGCCGCGCCGATAGGTCTGTCCAGGCAGCAGCAGCCGGAAGGCGCGGCCATCCTCCAACCGCACCCGCTGGAAAACCTCGCAGAGGATGCAGGAGGGCTCCTTGGCCGCGAAGGTGCCCTGCACCCGGTCGCCGCACATGGTGCCCGCCACCGCCCAGCAGATCCGGCCAGCCCCCCTTCCGCCGTTGATCCCCTGCGCCGGTCGCAGGGCCGCCGCCGGGCACACCCCCAACTCCGCCGCCCGGCTGCCTCCCGGCTCCCGCCCGCAGCCCTTCATCTCCCAGCAGTTCTCCTTGCCCGCCATCGCCGCTCCCCCTTTGCCCTCGTCCCCTTCCGAGATCCCTTCCGTTCGCACAGCCGCCCCTCCTGGCCGCGCCGCGGTCACCCGCCCGGGCCATCCCGCCGCCCGAAGGCCGGCGCCTCGGGATTTGTGCCAAGGATACCACCCCAACGCTGGGAAGGAGCAGGTCAACGCCTCAGTCCTCGGCAGGCGCTGGCGCCGGCACCTGCCGCGCCTGTGGCGCCAGGGAGCGCGCGAACAACTCCACCACCCGCGGGTCGAACTGGGTGCCCGCGCCTCGGCGCAGTTCCGACACGGCCTCCCGCACACTGCGACGCCCGCGGTAGGGCCGGTCGGAGGTCATCGCCTGGAAGGCGTCCAGCACCGCCACGATGCGGGCGATGAGGGGGATCTCCTCCCCCCGCAGCCCCTCGGGATAGCCCTTGCCGTCCCAGCGCTCGTGGTGGTACAGCACCGCCTCGAGCGACCCTTTCCGGTGCACTGCCTCCTCCAGGATCCTGGCTCCCAAAAGCGGGTGCTCCTCCATTATCGACCGCTCCTGAGGGCTGAGAGGCCCCGGCTTGTGCAACACCTGATCCGGCACCCCCACCTTGCCGATGTCGTGCAGCAGGCAGCCCACCTCCAAGGCCTCCCGGTCCCGCGGGGACAGCCCCATCTGCCCGGCAAGACGCCAGGCCAGGCTCAGGGTCTCCTCCCCGTGCTCCCCAGTGTACCGATCGCGCAGATCGGACACCCTGGCCAGGAGCCGGATCACCTGCAGGTCCGCCTCCCGCACCACCTGGCGCAGTCCTTCGGAGGCGCCCTCCTCCGGCACGAACCCCGCCTGGATCACCCGATTTCTGCCCTGGGCCTTGGCCAGGTACAATCCGGCGTCGGCCTCTCCCACCAACTCCTCCAACAGCCGCGCCCCTCCCTCCGCGGTCGCCACCCCCACCGATGCGGTGACCCGCCATCCGGCTTCCAGCAGATCCCGCCATTGGGTGCCCTCCAAGGCCGCGCGCAGCCGCTCCGCCACCTGGCGGGCCAACTCGCGCTCCGTGTCGGGAAGCACCACCACGAACTCGTCCCCGCCGTACCGGCACACCACGTCCTCCTGCCGCACCGCACTCTCCAGCACCCTAGCCACCCGGCGCAGCACCTGGTCGCCCACCAGGTGCCCGAAGTGGTCGTTGATCTCCTTGAACTCGTCCAGGTCCACCATCAAAAGCGCCACCCGCCGCCCGGCCTGGGCGGTGAGGAACTCGGTGAAGAAGCGGTAGTTGGCCAACTGAGTGAGCCGGTCCGTGTTGGCTTGTACCTCCCGCTCCCGGTACAGGCGCAGGTTCTCCATGGCCAGGGCCGCCTGATCCCCCAGAACCCGCAAGGAGAGCACATCCTCCCGGTCGAAGGCCACCCGCCCCGGAGCGGCCGCCGCCACGATGGCTAAAAACTCCTCGCCCCGGACCAAAGGAACCGCGAGCACCCGCCACTCCAGCCCCGCCTCGTCCCGCACCCCTTCCTCCACCGCCCTGCCGATATCGAAGGCCTGTCCCACTACCGCCGACACCGCCGCGCCGCGGGGCAGCGCGGCCTCCCCGGCGCACACGGCCAAGCGCAGTCCCCCGCCCTCAACCGGAAGAAAGAACGCCCCCGCCCTGGCTTGCACCACCTGCAGGCTACTGTCCAGAATGCGCCGCAGGACCTCCTCCTCGGTCAGCCCGAGCCGCATCGCCTCCCCCAGATCGGCGATGGAACTGCGAAACACCACCCGCCGCTCCTCCTGGAGGGCGACGCTCTCCGCCAAGGCCTGGGCCGTGCGGTTGAATCCTTCCTCCAGTTCCGTCAACTCGTCGGCGCCCCGCGGGACCAGACGCATTCCCAAGTCGCCGTCCTCCATGGCCCGTGCCGCCGCCACCAGCCGACCGAGCCGCGCGAGCACCCGCCGATCCAAGAAGAGCATGAGAAACACCGCCGTGACCAGAAGCCCCCCACCGCCCAGCAGTGCCCAACGCGCCTCATCCCGCGCCAGCTTGCGCTCCAGCGGCGCCAAGGACAGGTATACTCCCAGCACTGCCGTCGGGCGCGCCCCGCCCACGGGCACATCCGCCTCCAGGGCGGCCTGCTGCCCCCCCACGGCGGTGCGCCAAAACTGCACCCGCCCCGTGCGGACCGCCGCCAGATCCCCCGGCAAGGCCGACATCCCCACCCGTCTGGCTCGGGTGCTGACGGCCACGTGCCACCCTTTGGGCCCCGGGACGTAGAGGTCCAGGACAGCCACCCGCGGGTCATGATCGCGGATGGAAGCGAACTCCCGTCGCCAGCGGGCAGCCTGTGCCGGGATCGCCGGCGCGGGCTGGTCGGCCAAGGGGGCGGCCAGGGCCACCTCCTCCCGGCGGTAGGCCGCCAGGGTGTCGCGGCGCACCTCGCCCAGGGTGAGGAAGACCCCCACCAAGATCACCCCCGCCATGAAGCCCACCATGATGGACAGGATCGGCCAGCGCAGCCTGCCGCCGCCTTGGAGGCGCCCCATCCGTCGCTGCAGGGCACCGGCCAGCCTTTTCACATCCAGCACACCGCCCACCCCTGCCGTCCGGTGACGCCAGCGTCGCCCGCTCTTGCGCGAGCCTCTTTACCGGTCCCATGATACCCGTGGCGGGTAGCCGCAACCATTACCCGAAGGAGTCATCTCCCGCGCCAGTCCCGCTTTGCGGCCCATGCACCGTCAGGGGTGGGGTCAGGTCCGTCCCGCCGTGGCAACTCAGGTCGCCGTACGCCTGCTGTGACGCGCTGACCCCACCGACTGCGCCGACGCTCGCTGGCTGCCCACCCTGCGGCCCCAGACTGCCTGGGAACCACGGTGATCTTCGCCCGTCAACCATGCCCTGACTCAAGATCCCCAACCCGCACCCCGCCTCGGGCACCCGACTCCGGACAGGCGGACGGTAAAGATCCGGCAGTCTGGTGTTCCACCCGTACCCCCCTAAGGGCGACGTCGGAGCCTAGCGCCGCGCCTGCGCCGTTACCAGGACAGTTGCTCGCTCACGCGGCCCACCCCACCACGGCAAACGGAGCGGCCGCCCGCATCCGCCGCCCATCGGAGGTCTCCACCCACGGCTCGTAGGGGTTCTCCCCCGGCCGCAGCACCCGACCCCGGCTGCCGTCCGCCAGACACACCGCGTCCCCCTCCCGGTAGGGCGACAGCAGGCGCCAGAAGGCCGCCAACACTTCCGGGTCGTAGTGGCCCTCCTCCCGCTGCAGTTCTTCCACTGCCTGGACCGGCAACTTTCGGCCCCGGTAGTCGCGGTAGGAGGTGATGGCGCTGAAGGCGTCGGCCACCGCCACCGCCCGCGCGCCCAGGCAGATCTCCTCTCCCTTCAGGCCCAAAGGATAGCCGGCGCCGTCCATCCGCTCGTGATGCTGCAGGATCACCTGCAGGATCCGCCGCCCCCGCAGCCCGCCCTTACGGCAGGCGTCGGCACCCCAGGAAGGGTGCTGGCGCACCAGTTGCCATTCCTCGGGATCCAGTTGCCGGTCTTTATGCAGCACCTCCGAGGGCACCCGGCACTTGCCCAGGTCGTGGAGCAGACCGGCCAGGGTCGTCTCCTCCACTCCAGCCTCGTCCAAACCAAGTTCCTGGGCCAAAAGGCGCGACCAAAGCCCCACCTCCACCGAGTGGTGCAAGGTGTATTCCCGGAAGGGGAAGCGGCCCGGTGGACGGCGCTGGGGGCCCGCATGGCACAGCACCTCCCGGCCGAATTGCAGCGCCTGATGGAGCAGGGTCTCCCGGCGTGCCCGGCAGGTCCCGAAGGCCTCGGCCAAAGCCGCCACCCCACGCCGATGCTCCAGGTCGTCCAGGGTCGGCACCAGCTGCATACCGTCGGGGTCGGCCTGGTGCACCGCCACCCGGCTCACGCCTTGCCGGGCCAGGAAATCCACATGAACCTGCCGCAGCACCGTGCCCTCCGCCAGCAGCACGCTCCCACCCGCATCCCGCACGGGTTCGGCCAGCCGCCGACCTTCAATTTCCGGTCCCACCCTCGTCCGCTCCGTGCCGCTCCCCCCCCCATGCGGCGCGCTGCGTCGCTCCGCCAGCCTCGGTCGACAAAAGGGGCCCACCCGGACCGCCGGCCCCCGCGGAACACGGCGGCGATCCATCGCAGGCACAATATGTCTTCATCTCTCGATAGTCTAATTTTCGACACTTTGTCATAAAACGTTCATCCTGACTGGCAAGCCGGGGCGCCTGCCGCCAGGGCACGCCATTCCTGAGGCTCAGCAACTAACCGGTTTCATCGTGGATCGACTCCGGCGCGTCCTGAAAACATACCTGGTTTCGCCCCGCCGCCTTGGCGGCGTACATCCGCCGGTCCGCCGTCGCCAAAAGCTCCTCCGGCCCCATGCCCTCCTCCAGGGAACCCACCCCCACGCTGATGGTCACCGGCACCGTACCCTCCCCGACGGGGAAGGCCTGCTGCTCGACCGCCCGGCGCAGACGCTCGGCCACCTGGACCGCCGCCGCCCCGTCCTGCTCCAAGAGCAGCACCGTGAACTCCTCGCCCCCGTAGCGGGCGGCCAGGTCCGTCTCTCGGCACTCCCGGCGTAGCCGTCGTCCGAGTTCCGCCAGCACCCGATCGCCCTCGGGATGCCCCAGGGTGTCGTTGATCTGCTTGAAGTGGTCGATGTCCACCATCAGCAGGGAAAGGGCATGCCCATAGCGGCGAGCCCGGGCCACCTCCTGGCGCAGCCGCCGCTGGAACTCCCGATGGTTGGTCATGCCGGTTAGGCCGTCGTGGACGGCCAAAAACCGCGTGGCCTCATACAGCCGTCCGGCGCGCAGGGCCATGCCGAGGAGCTCGCCCACGGAGTGCAAAAGGGCTTGCTCCTCCTCGCCCAGGCTCCTGCTCCGGGGGAAATGCAGGAACAAGACTCCCTCCACCCCGGCCTCGGAAACCAGCGGCACGCTGACGTGGGTGTGTTCCCCCAGGGAGCGCGCGCAGCAGTAGCCCCGCAGCTTCACCGGCGGGGCGTCCTCGGAGGCGATGAGCAACTGCCCCCGCTGCGCGGCGGTGCCGCACATGCATTTCCCCCAGGGCACCCGCGCATCCCGGACGGCAAACTCTGCCGGTAGGCCCGCTGCGGCGGTGAGGCGCAAGACCTGCGCCGCCTCGTCCCGCAGGAAGACGCCGCCCGGCACCGCCTCCCCCACTCCCAACAGCTCCCCCAGGCGCGGCAGCAGGAAATCCAGGGCCCGGCGCATCGTCACCGCCGCCTCGCCAGGGTTGCCCAACAGCTCCGCCAGGCCGTAGAGGAGGGACAGCCGGTGACCCCGCTCGGTCGCCTGCCGCTCCGCCCGCTTCTCGGCGGTGATGTCCATGGCCTGCCAGATCACCCGGTCGTGCTCGGGGCTGGGATTCAGGCTCACCTGGTACCAGGTTTCACCCACCCGTTGCACCGTCCGCAGCGGCTCCGGCCAGTCGCCCCGGCGCACGCGGCACTCGCCGCAAAAGCAAAGCCCCGGGGGCACCACCTCCCAGCAGCGCCGCGCCTTCAGGTCCGCCGGTGTGCCCCCCATCATATGGGCCGCGGCGGCATTGGCTCGGAGGACCCGCCCCTCGCGGCTCAGCACCAGCACGGCGGGCAGCATGCTGTCGAAGGTCTGCCGCCACTCGGCGGTGCGCAAGACCACCTTCACCTCCAGCCGACGAGTGAGTTCCCGCAAGGCCACGAAAAGCCGCTGGCTCAAAAGAGCGCTGCCCACCAGCACCGCGGCGGACATCGCCCCCTCCGCGCCGGGAGCCAGCGCCAGCTCCGCCCCAATCAGCAACCCCAACACGGCCGCCAGTTCCCATCCAGCGGAGTACAGGCCTCCCACGATGGCCACGAAGATCAACAGGTCGTCGGCGCCGGGAACCGCCAGCAGCTGCAGAGCGGAGATCTGCGCGGTAGCCGCCACGGCCACCGTCAGGAAGACGGCCGCCGGCCAGCGTTTCCAGGGCAGGCGCCGGATCAGCATGGCCACCGCCATGCCGGTGGCCAACACCGCCTCCACCTCTGCCAGCCGCGGGTTGGGACGGCTCCAGATCGCCCAGGCCTGGACCAGCCCCATGCTGCCCAGGTACAGCCAAAAGGCGGCGACGCGCAACTGCGCCCGGTAGAGCGCCAACTCCGGGCTGCGCTCCTCGCTCACATCCGCCACGGCCAGGCCTCCTTAGGAACCTCCGCGCCCCGGCGCGGTCCTCAGGGGTCTTCCCAATATCTGTATCGACGCAACCTGCCGTTTTCTTTAGCCCCCTCTCGGAACCACCCGACCGATCACACGTCCACCCGGGCCACCCGGCTGACCCAAAGGACGCCCAGCGCCAACAGCGCGCCGCCCACCCCGAGGAGCACCCAGCCGAAGGAGGTGCGCACCAGCACGCGCATGTACTGGGGGGAGACGGCGGACAGGCCCACGGCCAGGGCCACCGGCAGGGCGCTGATGATCCAGGCGGACAGCCGTGCCTGCGCCGTGAGCACCCGCAGCTGTCCCCTGATCTCCCGGCGCCGGCGCAGAAATTCCGCCAAGCGGTCCAGGGCCGCCGCCAGGTTGCCTCCCACTTGGCGCTGCACCAGGATCACGGTGACCACCAGCTCCAGATCCCGGCTGCCCACCCGGCGCACCATGCCTTCCAAGGCCCGATCCATGGGCACGTTGACCGCCATCTCCGCCACCGCTTGGGCGAACTCCTGGGCCACCGGTCCGCTGCCCGCCTGGCAGGCGGTGGCCATGGACTGCGCCAGGGAGTACCCGGCCCGCAGGGAGTTGGCCAAGCCGGTCAGGAAGTCCGGCAATTCCTGTTCCAACAGCTCCCGGCGCGATCCCTGACGGGAGCGCAGGTACCCAAAGGGCGCCGCCAGCCCGACCATCCCCGCCGCCAGGGCGGCCGGGCCGTTGCCCAAGAGCAGCAGCACCAAGAGGAAGGGACCCGCCCCGCAGCCCACCGCCAGGGCCAGGAACTCCGACACCCGCCAGTCCAAGTCCGCCCGGCGCAGCCAAAGGCTCACCTCCCGGCTGAAATCCTGGTGGACCAGTTGGCGCTCCGCCTCGGCCAGGGCCGCCAGGGCACGCCGGCGCAGCAGGGACTCCACCCGCTCCCGCTCCTGCCGCCGTTTTTTCCGCCTGGCCACCAGACGCTCGAAGCGGGCCAGCACCGAACGCTTGCCGAACCACTCCACCAGCCAGAAGCTCAGCCCGAAGGTGCCCAGGAACAGCACGGCCAGACCTAGCATCCGGCCACCCCCGGTCCGCAGGGGGGCGGCTGCACCAGGCGTGGTTGCGGAACCTGGGGCTGCTCACCCGATCCGAAGCCCGGGCCCACCTTTTCCTGGTTCACGCCGTTGACCACGAGCATCTGGGCCACCACGTCGCCGTGGACCACGTGGCTTTGGTTCACCCCGTTGATGACGAGCTCCGCCTGGGGCAGGTAGACGGTGCCGTAAAGCCGGGTGGCGTTGTCGCCGTTGACGGTCATGGCCCCGATGCCATCCGACCAGACCCCGATCCCGGCGGGCATGCCGGGGTAGCAGGTGGCGCAGCCCAACTGCCCCGTGGAGGGGGCGGACAGCCGCCAGGAGTCGCCGGAGCCGTTGTCGACGAGGAAGCCCTGGGGCAGGTACAGCATCACCCCGGTGCCCCGCACGGTGTCGTCGGCCCCGTTCAGGACGAGGCCGGTGCCGCCCAGGTAGTACACCCCAGGCTCGAGGTCGATGATGAGGCCGAAACCGTTGATGGCGATGCCGTCGGGGTAGTAGCCGGGCTGCAGCACGTAGCGGTGGTGGTTTACCCCCATGATGACTTCCCCGTCCCGGTCCGGCAGGCGGGAGGGATCCGGGGCGTGCCCGGCCAGGAAGGGGGCCAGGGGATCGGGCACGTAGGGCTGGCTCCAGGCGGGGGTGGGCGACCAGCCGCCGCCGTTGTTCAGGCTGGTGCCGCAAAGGGGCGGGCAGCTGCTGGTGCCGAAGGATCCCGTGGCCGAGACGCTGGGCGCTCCGTTGAGCAGGATCCCCCCGTTCACGAAGATGCTGCCCTGCACCGCCAGCTGTCCGCTGCCGTTGACCGTGAAGGAGGTGGCGTTGCGGGCGAAGCCCGGGGCGTACACCCCCTGGGCCACCATGCCCTGGTGCGCCTCCCAGCCGAAGAGGGTCAGCAGGCTGCAGCACTGGTCCAGGGGATTGGTGTAGGCGTCGGCGGCGGCGGCCACGCTCAGCGTGACCCGGCGGATGCCGACCAGCTTCAGGAAATAGGTGGGCACCTGGGGCCGGGCGCGCACCACCACCTCGTCGCCGGAAACCTCCTGCACCGTCACGGACGGGAAGCCATTTTGGGCCGCCGCCGCCAGGGCGTCCTGCGCGCAGGCGCTTGCCGGGCCGCAGCCGCCGGACTGGTCCTGCTCCAGTCCCCAGGCCCCGGCGAGGGCCGCCGCGTCCAATGCCTGCTGCGCCTCGACGCGCACCTCCACCAGGTGGGCCAGATCCACCACCCCGCCCAGGGTGAACAGCAGGGACAGAAAGATGGCCGTCCAGATCAGGGCCTGGCCCCGTTGTCCATCCCGCCTCATTGGGCCAGGTAGGTGGACGACACCCGCAGGGTGGCGCCTACATGGAAAAGGTTCTTCAGGACGGGTCCTATCCCGGGCAGATCCCCCACCGGGTAGACCACCCGGACGGTGACCCACTGTCCCGGAGCGGGTTGGGAATCCGCCGGCTCCACCTGGACCTGGCTGGCCTCCAGGCCCGGCCAGGGAGCATCCGCCACCGCCTGCTGCTGTACCTGGGCCGGCGTCTGGTCCGGGTTTTCCGCCCACCATTGAGCCGCCTGGCTGGTCGCCTCGGTGAAATCGGCATAGGCCAGAGCCAAGAAGGAGAAGGAGACGATGCCCATGAACAGGGCCATCAGCAGGGGCATGACCAGGGCCGTCTCCACCAGGGCCTGTCCGCGCATGGGTCCGATCCCCCTCCCGAATTTCCATACTTTGTCCCGTCTTTTATTTCTAATTCCCCGTCCCCGGTATTTTTCCTGCTTCGGGAGCAATCCCGCCGTCGGACTTTCCGCTCCCCGCCGTATTTACCACCCCCCTCCCCCGCCTTATGCTGGTGGTGAGACGGACCCGCGAAGGAGGTGAGAAGCGTGCTTCATCAACAGATGGACGCCGACATCGCCGCCAGGGCCGACTGGGCCTTGCGCCGGCAGCGGGGCATCCCCAACAACCGGCGGCTGTGGGTGCTGGCCTGCATGGACGAGCGGCTGCCGGTGGAGGAGGCCCTGGGAATCCGTCTCGGGGACGCCCACGTGTTCCGCAACGCCGGGGGCATCGTCACCGACGACGCCATCCGCTCGGCCATGCTCACCTGCAACTTCTTCGACACCCGGGAGATCGTGGTGGTCAACCACACCGAGTGCGGCATGATGTCGGCTACTGCGGACCAGTTGGTCGAGGCCCTGCGGGAAAAGCACATAGACCTTGCCAAGCTGTCCCTGAACCCCGCCGTGCCGGAGCTTAAATTGTCGGATCCGAAGGCCTTCGGCAAGTGGATCGGCATGTTCTCCGACGTGGACGCCACCTGCGCCGCCCAAGTGGAGCTGTTGCGAGCCCACCCCCTGATCCCCTCGGAGGTGCAGATCCACGGCTACGTGTACGAGGTGGAGACGGGGCGCCTGCGAGCGCCGCACCAGATTCTCGGCCGCCGGGTCAACACCGCCCAGGAAATGCGCGCTTGAGTCCCATCCCGCCGGCTGCGGCCGGCCTTTTTTTGCCCTCAGCTCGGGCTGGTTCGGTGGAGGCGCAGACAAAGGAGCAGCCACAGCCGATCCTCATAGCGGCCCAAGTCGAAGCCCCCCAAGGTTTGGGCGCGGCGCAGCCGGTAGCGCAAGGTGGTGGGGTGGATGAACAGCTCGCGGGCCGCCTCCCCGGCCCGGCCCTGGTGGTCCAGGTAGGCCTGGATGGTCCGCACCAGACCCGCGGTGTGCCGCCGGTCGTACTCCTCCAGTGGTGCCAACATCTGTTGGGCGGCCAGTACGGCCTGGGGCACCTCCTCCAGGTAGTGCAGCAGGCGATGCACCCCCAGGTGGTCAAACCAAAGGGGAGCGTCCTCGTCGAGACCCGTCCCCACGGCCAGGGCCGCCAAGGCCTGCCGGTAGGACGCGGCCAACTCGCTCCACCGCCCCGCCGGCCCCCCCACTCCCACCCGCCAGAACCCCGCGGGCGCGGCCCGCTGGAGCGCGTTCGCCAGAAGGCCCCCCTCGGCCTCCCCCGCCGCGGGCACCACCACCGCCAAGCGCCCATCCACCGCCGCCGTCAGGGCCTGGGGCACCAGGCGCCGCACCGCCCCCCGTCCCCGCCGCAGCCAGCCGACCCCGGCCTGCCTCCCCGGCGCCAGCACCAGCACCCGGCACGGATGCTCCACCCGGCACCGCAGCCCGGGCGGCAGCGCCTCGATCACCGCGTCCTCCCCGCCGCGTAGCAGCCAGCGCAGCAGGTTCTCCTCCCATCGCTGCAAGATCCCCCGCAGCCCGCCGCCTGGGACCATCGGCCGGGGGATGCCCTGCGGCGCTCCAGGTCGCGCAAACTGCAGTACCGTACCGGAGCGGGGCAGGGGCCTGCCCGCCACCCGCACCCGACAGGTGGCCGCCCCCTGGGCCATGGTTTGCTCAAGCTCCACGGCGCCGTAGCCCCAGCGAAGGCTGCCCATGGCCCCGAAGACCCCGGCCGTCACCAGACAAAGGCAGGGCGCCCCCGCGATGACTTCCTGGAAGGGGCACCGGGAAAGCTCCAGCCGCACCTCCCTACCCGCCGCGTCCACCACCCGGCACTCCCCGCCCAGTTGCCGCTTGACGTCGGCCAGGCGCCGGCCGAAGTCCCAGCCGTCGTCCCCGGCGGTTCCCCCGTCATCCACCCCCTGCTCCCGCGAGATGGTCTCTCCCAGCTCTTGGGCCAAGCGCAGGATCCGGGCAGACGAGGTCCGCTCGCCGGCACCATGCAAGAGCTTGGTCACCAGAAAACCCAGGAACACCTCCCGCCGCACCGTCCTCCCCCCTATCGCCGCCCCCGCCGGCGGCCGCGGCGCCGGCCCCGCCGTCCTGCCGGCTCCCCCCGGGCCGCCCGCAAAAAGGCCTCCACGTTACCCCGCGGCGTCAGGGGGGACAAGTCGCAGTCGGGCATCAGGATGAAGCCGCCCCCCGGCCCCCCTTGGGCCAAGCACTCCCCGGCCTCCGCAGCCACCGCCTCCGCGGTGTGCCGCATCAGGTGCAGGGTGGAGAGGTTGCCGCCCAGACAGGCCTTCCCGGCCAGGGCCGCCTTGGCCTGCCGCAGGCTCACCCCTGCTCCCAGGCTGATGATGTCGGCCCCGGTCTCCCCGATGAGGTCCAGCCGGTCGGAGGCGTAGCCGCAGAAATGCGCCAGCACCGCCGCCCCCCGGGCATGGAAGCCCTCCACCGCCCCCTGCAGGCCGGGCAGGGCGAAGCGGGCAAAATGCTCGCGACAGATCAGGCTGCCTGAGGCCAGGGGGTCGGCCAGGGACACGATATCCACCCCTCCCGGCCCCAAGAGGGGCCCGGCCAGGGCGCGCACGCAGTCCCCCGCCACGCTCATGGCCCCCTGCACCAGGTCCGGACGCCGGATCAAGGCCCGCAGGAAATCCTCCAGCCCCAATAGCAGCGCCGCCAGGGTGAAGGGCGCCCACAGGGTGACCGCCACGGGATATTCCTGGCCCAACTCCCGCACCACCCGGCGGGCGGCCAGGCGCACCGTGCGGGCGGTCGTTTCCCACTCCAGGCATCCCGGATCCAGCCGTCCCAGGGACGGCGAGGCCACCGCGAGCTGCGGCGGCGCCGGATCACGCCACAGCACGCGACAGCCCAGGGCCGTCAGGTAGGCGTTGTTGTACCCGGAACCCACGTAGACGATGTCCGAACGCAACTGGCGCGCCCAGTGGATCACCAGGCCGGCCATGCGATCGGGATCCTCGGCCAGGGAGGCAAAGGTCAGCCCGGATTGCGCCAGCAGCCAAGCCCCCCCGGAGTGGATGCTCACCGGTTGGCGCTCGGGCACCTCCAAAGCCATGGCCTGGGCCACCACCCGCCGGGGGTTGGGCTCCGGCTCAGGCGGCGACGAAGGCCTCGCGCGTGCCATCACAGCTCAGCCCCCCATCGGCGGCGCGCGCCGCGAGCTCCCCCGCCCACGCGGGCCAGCCCGTGCCGTGGTCGAAGGCCTCCCAGGCCCGGGGCCACCACCCGGTCAGGGCCACGTCGCTCAGGGACCTCCCCCGGGTCTCCCCCACCAGGATGAAGCCCACCAAGGGCAAAAGCAGGCTCAGGGCTCCCAGCCGGAAGGCCAGTTGCAGGGAATAGGTCTGGGCCAAAAACCCGGTGACCGCCGGGGCGAACATGGCCGCCACCCGCCCCACGGTCAGGGCGGCGGAGGTGGCGCTGCCCCGGATGGCGGTGGGGAAGCCCTCGGTGGTGGTCAACAGGCCGGCCACCCAGGGCCCCTGGAACAGGCCGAAGACCAGGGCGGCCGTCAGCCACCGCAGCACCGGATCGGCAGTACCGGTCAGCAGGAACATGGCCGCCACTCCCGCCGCGGCAAAGCCTCCGCCCACCCGGCAGCGCCCCCAGCGGTCGCACAGGTAACCCGAGGCCACCACCAGAGCGGCGCCCCCCAGGTAGACCAGGCTCAGCGGCAGCAGCAGGCCCTGGGGCGTCAGGTGGCCCTGGCGCATCAGGAACAGGGGGAAGTACACGGCATAGGACCAATAGGCCCACTCGGTGCCCATCCAGGTCAGGGCACGCCACAGGAAATTCCTGCGGTAGCGAGGGGCCAGCGCTCCCTGCAGGCTCACCCGAGGGCGCACCTGGGTGCGACGGGAAAGCTCCGCCACCCGGACGAAGCGGGGCGACTCCGTCAGGCGCCGGCGCGCCACCCAGATCAAAAAGCCCGGCACCAGGCAGGCGGCGAAGGCGAAGCGCCAACCGCCGGCAAAGCCGGCGAAGGGTACGGCCAAGAGGCTGGCCGCCACCGCCCCCAGGCTGTAGAAGGAGAACATGATCCCCGTGCCCAGGCCCCGGGTGCGGCCGGGGTAGACCTCGGTGACGTAGGTGCCGGCCGCGGGCAGCTCCATGCCGCCGCCCAGCCCGGTGAGGGAGCGCCAGATGCCGAGGGAGCCCAGACTCCCGGCGGTGGCCGTCAGGGCCGTGGTCAGGGAATAGAAGACGATGGACCAGGACAGGGTGCGCCGGCGTCCCAAATAGTCGGACACGGTGCCCCCGCCCAGGGTGCCCAGGGTGTAGCCTACTAGAAACAGGGAGGCCACCAGCCCCACCTGGGCCATCCCCAGGTGCAGGGAACCCTTGATCTGGGGAACCAGGACGTTGAACAGGATGATCACCAGACTGTCGAAGAACCAGCCCAGCCCGGCGATCAGGAGCACCCACCGGGCAGGGGAAAGCTTACTGCGCAGCTTTTCCGCCCCCTTTGTTGGGACGGGGAGGGCCCAAGGCCCTCCCCCCAGTTGCCACGCTATCCGCGGAACTCCGGCGGCTGCATGTATTCCCAGGGCTCACCCTTGCGGTACTTCTCGGCCACCTCCAGCACCTTCAGGGCGTACTCGAAGGCGTAGGGGATGCCGGGACCGCCCGGCACGAAACCGGCGGCGATCATGCCCACCGCCACCGCCTCGAAGATCTCCTCCTGGGTGGCGCCCGCCTTGATGGCCGGCACCACGTGGATCAGGCAGCGCGGCGACTTCCAAGAGACCCCGATCGCGG
>JAJZIM010000074.1 GCA_021810565.1 Bacillota bacterium | reverse complement strand
GGCCGGCCTGGCGGTGGCGGCCCACCTGACGGGAGGGCTGATGCGGGTGCGCCGCGCCACCGGCCGGGCCCGCATCTCCCCGGCGGTACCGGAGGCTGTGGGTGCCATGGCCCTGGGCGCGGCGGCGGGAGCGGGATGGGCGCCGCCGCTCTTGCCCCTGGCCTTCCTGCCGGGCTTGTGGCGCAGTGCAGCGGGGGTGCCCCGGCGCCCGCGCGGGCCGGACCAGTTCCGGCGGCTGGGACGGCAGGAGGTCCTGATCACGGCGGGGTTCGTGGCGCTGTTCGCGTTGGCCACCCGCATAGGGGCGCCGGCCAGTTGGCAACCTTGAGGAGGGAGCGGAATGAACATCCTGGAGGACCTGATGAACGAGCATCGGACGGTGTTGGGCAGGCTGAACCTCTTGGAGGAGGTGGAAGCCGGCGACGATGCGACCTGGGCGCTGGAGACCGTCCGCGGGGTGGCCGAGTTCCTGGAGCAGGATTTGGAGCTGCACCTGCAGAAGGAAGAAAAGCTGCTCTTTCCGGCGCTGGCCCAGCGCATCGGAGAGGACGGCCCCATCCGGGTGATGCTGGCCGAGCACGTGGAGATGCGCGAGGGAACCAAAGAACTGGGGAGGCTGGGAGGACAACCAGAGCTGACCGAGTCCGACCTGGCGGCGGTGGGCGATTTCGTGGAGCTGGTCCGCGGGCACATCGACAAGGAGGACCACATCCTTTTCCCCATCGCCCAGCGAGAGCTTCCCGGCCCGGTGCTAGAGGAGCTAGGGGGAAAAGCCGCCGCGCTTACCTTGGAGGAGGCCCAGTGATGGGCGCGGCGCAGTTCGTGCCGGCCGAGCACGCGGAGTTTCTCGGCATACCCTACGCGCCCAAGGTGCTCTTCGACGGCGAGGATCTGCGTTGCCTAGTGCTCTCGGTGGAGGCGGGGGCGCGCATGTCGCCCCACGCGGCTGACGATTTGGCGGTGTACGTGCTGCAGGGAGAGGGCAGCTTCATCGTCGGCGAGGAGGTGTTCCCCCTGAGTCCGGGACGGCTGGTGCATTGCCCGGCGGGGGTGCTCCACGGCCTCACGGCGAGCAGCCGCTTGGTGCTGTTGCTCCTCTTGGGGAGGCGGCGGGAGGGGAAATAAGGGGGGAAGGTGGCAGGGATGGCCGAGTTCCAAGGTTGCGAGCTGCCCGAGGATCTGTACTACGACGTGGAGAACGACACCTGGGCCCGCCGGGGCCCGGGGGAGTTGGTGACCGTGGGGCTGACCGACCCGGCCCAGACCGAGGCGGGACGGATCCTGTTCCTGCGGCCCAAGAAGGTCGGCGTCCATGTGGTGCAGCACCGCGCCGTGGCCGCCTTGGAGAGCGGCAAGTGGGCCGGACCGGTGCGCACGCCGGTGGCTGGAACCATCACCGAGGTCAACGACCAGGCGGTGGCCAACCCCAACATCCTGAACATCGATCCTTACGGCGACGGCTGGGTGGCCCGGATAAGGCCCGACGACCTGGAGGGAGACGCCTCCCGCCTGCTCTTCGGGGAGGCGGCCCAGGAGGCCTACCGCAAGAAGCTGGAGCAGTTCAAGATCCAATGCATGCGGTGCACCGAATAGGGGGTGGGGAGGGATGGAGGTGATCCTGGCCGTTTCCCGCTGGTGCCCCTCCTGCCCGGCCGCGGAGCAGGTGTGGAGGAAGCTCTCCCACAAGGAGGGCTTCGCCTTTAGGACTCTGGACGTGGGAACGCCCGAGGGGCGCCGGCTGTCCCTGGAGGTGGGGCTGAAGAGCGTGCCCACCACCCTGATCGACGGGCGCATCGTCCACGTGGGGGTGCCGACCCCGGCCGAGGCCCGGTCCCTCCTGCAGGGGGAGCGACCTTGAAGCCGCTCCTGGTGGCCTACGTGCGGGCGGCCCTGGTCTACTTGGTCCTGGGGACGGCCACGGGGGTGATCCTGGCCATCCCGGCGGGCAAGGCCTGGCTGGAGTCCCTGGGGGGCCGGCCGGGCCTGGCCCATGCCCACCTTAATCTGGTGGGCTTCATGAGCTTCCTCATCTTCGGCATCTCCTACCACATCCTGCCCCGCTTCAGCGGACGGGACGTGTACAGTTGGCCCCTGGTGCGGGTGCAGTTCTGGGTGGCCAACGTCGGGGTGGTGGGCATGGCTGCCGCCTTCCTCGACGGTGCCTGGGCGGGGCTATTGCCCTGGGCGGCGGGGGTGCTCTTCATCGCCTTCGCCATCTTCGCCTACAACCTGTGGGCCAGCGTGCGCCCCCTGGGACGCTGACTTTGCTCCGATCGGCCGCCTGTGCTATGATGAAGGCGCGAACCGAGGCTGCGCCCCGACCAGGGCGAAGCCTGCCTAGTCAGGGCGCGGCACAGCGGGAGGGAGAAAGCGTGGACAGTTTTCGGGAGGCGACGGCGCCTTATGCAGAGGGGGAGGTCCCGGGCGTTCCCTGGATGTGGTGTGTGCCCGACGGGACCTGGACCTGGGAATTGTTCGCGGCGCTGCCCGAGGACGGCAACCGCTACGAGGTGATCGGGGGTAGGCTGGAGTTGAGTCCGCCGCCTAAGATAGCGCATCAAAGGGTCAGCGTAAGTCTCGCGGGAATGCTTTGGGCTTGGGCCAAGCGCACCCAGTCGGGGGAGGTGCTCACGGCGCCCGTGGCCGTGGTGTTCGCCGACAGCGGCAGTTACCTGGAGCCGGACCTAATCTGGATCGCCAGGGAGCGCCGCTCCATCCTTGCCTCCGACCAGGTGCGAGGTGCGCCGGACCTGGTGGTGGAGATACTCTCGCCCGGCACCGCCCGGAGCGACTGGGCGGACAAGAAAAGAGTCTATGAGCGGGCGGGCGTTCCCCGCTATTGGGTGGTGGATCCGGATGCGCGCTACCTGATGGCGTTTCGATTGGTCGACGGTCGGTATCAGGTGGAGAGGCGCGTCGAGGCGGCGGGAAGCTTCGAGCCGGAGGGATTGCCGGACTTGGTGATCTCCATGAACACGCTTTGGGAGTAGGAAGGCGCGGGCATCAGCCGCCGCTTTAGTTTTCGGGGGGATGGATTTGTTCCGCCTGCGCTCGGAGTACACGCCCAAGGGGGATCAGCCCCAGGCCATCGCCCAGTTGACGGAGGGGGTGGAGCGGGGTCTGGCCCACCAGGTGCTGCTGGGGGTGACCGGCAGCGGCAAGACCTTCACCATGGCCGGGATCATCGAGCGGGTGCAGCGGCCCACCTTGGTGATCGCCCACAACAAGACCTTGGCGGCGCAGCTTTGCGCCGAGTTCAAGGAGTTCTTTCCCGACAGCGCCGTGGAGTACTTCGTCAGCTACTACGACTATTATCAGCCGGAGGCCTATCTTCCGGTCAGCGACACCTACATCGAGAAGGATTCCAGCATCAACGACGAGGTGGACAAATTGCGCCACTCGGCCACCAGCGCCCTCTTCGAGCGCCGGGACGTCATCGTGGTGGCCAGCGTCTCCTGCATCTACGGCCTGGGCTCTCCCCAGGATTACCGGGACTTGGTGGTGTCCTTGCGGGTGGGGGCCCAGCGGGAGTTGCGCTCGGTGTTGCGGCGCCTGGCGGAGATCCAGTACGCCCGCAACGACGTCAACCTGACCCGGGGCACCTTCCGGGTGCGCGGCGACGTGCTGGAGGTGTTTCCGGCGTCCTTCACCGAGCGGGCGGTTCGGGTGGAGTTCTTCGGAGACACGGTGGAGCGCATCACCGAGGTGGATCTGGTCACCGGCGAGCTGCTGGGGGAGCGCCGCCACGTGGCCGTCTACCCTGCCTCCCATTACGTGACGGCTCCCGAGCGGCTGCGCCCGGCCCTGGTCGCCATCGAGACGGAGCTGGAGGAGCGGCTGGCCTGGTTTCGGCAGCGGGACAAACTCCTGGAGGCACAGCGCCTGGAGCAGCGCACCCGGCACGACCTGGAGCTGTTGGAGGCGGTGGGCTACTGCAACGGCATCGAGAACTACTCCCGCCACCTGACCGGGCGCGCCCCCGGCCAGCCGCCCTACACCCTCCTGGACTTCTTCCCGGAAGACCTCCTGGTGTTCATCGACGAGTCCCACCAGACCATCCCCCAGATCCGGGGGATGTACCACGGTGACCGCTCCCGCAAGGAGACCCTGGTGGATTATGGTTTCCGACTGCCTTCCGCCTTCGACAACCGTCCCCTCACCTTTGCCGAGTTCGCCCAGCGGGTGGCGCAGGTGGTCTATGTCTCCGCCACCCCCGGCCCCTACGAGCAGGAGCAGGCCCAGCGGGTGGCGGAGCAGATCGTGCGCCCTACGGGCCTGGTAGATCCCGCGGTGGAGGTGCGCCCCACCCGGGGGCAGATCGACGACCTTTTGGAGCAGATCCGCCGCACGGTCCAGGGTGGCCATCGGGTGCTGGTGACCACCCTGACCAAGAAGATGGCCGAGGATCTGACGGAGTACCTGCGGGAGGCGGGGGTGCGGGTACGCTACCTGCACTCCGAGGTGGAGACCCTGGAGCGCATGGCCCTGTTGCGGGACCTGCGCCTGGGCGCCTTCGACGTGCTGGTGGGCATCAACCTGTTGCGGGAGGGACTGGACCTGCCCGAGGTGGCCTTGGTGGCCATCCTGGACGCGGACAAGGAGGGTTTCCTTCGTTCGGACACCTCCCTGATCCAGACCATCGGCCGGGCCTCCCGCAACCTGGAGGGACGGGCCGTGCTCTATGCCGACACCGTCACCGGGTCCATGGAGCGGGCCCTGCGGGAGACCGAGCGTCGCCGGGAGCGGCAGATGGCCTTCAATCGCGCTCACGGCATCACTCCCCGGACGGTGCAAAAGGCGGTGCGGGAGAACTTGGAGGCCACCCGGGTTGCGGAGACACCCACCGATTACGAAACGGCGACCCGGCTCACCCCGCGGCAGCTGACGAAGCGTCTGGAGCAACTGCGCCGGGAGATGAAGGAGGCGGCGAAACAACTGGAGTTCGAGCGGGCGGCCCTGCTGCGGGATCTGATCGTGGAGCTGGAGGGCAAGCGGCGGCAGGCGGGACGCCATGCCGGCTGAGGTCCGGAGCAGTATGACCGAGAGGGAGGGAAGCGACGCATGCTCTTCGACCTGTGGGCGGAACCGGAGGGGGAGGCGTACCTGAAGGAGATCCTGGAGGGAGCGGCGTGCCCCTGGGAGGTGCTGGCCGGCTTGGACCGGCTGGCGCAGCTGTTGCCGGAGGGCATCACCATGGCCGACGGGGTGAACATCGACGGGGCCCACGTGCTGGCCCAGCGGGTCTTTCTGGACCGGGGAGCGGTGCTGGAGCCGGGGGCGGTGCTTTTGGGCCAGGGAATCTACCTGGGTCCGGGGGCGGTGGCGCGCGCCGGGGCCTACCTGCGGGGACCGGTGTACGTGGGGGCGGGGGGAGTGGTGGGGCATGCCACGGAGGCCAAGCGCGCCCTTTTCTTCCCGAACGCCCGGGCGCCCCATTTCAACTACGTGGGGGACTCGGTGTTGGGGTGGGAGGTGAACCTGGGGGCGGGTACGAAGCTATCCAACTTGCGCCTGGACGAGCGGGAGATCAAGGCCACCTGGAGCGGCCGACGCCGGCCCACGGGCCTAACCAAATTGGGGGCACTCTTGGGAGACGGCTGCTCCCTGGGCTGCAACACGGTCACCAACCCCGGCACGGTGCTGGCTCCCCTGACCCGGGTGCCGCCCCTGACCGTGGTGGGCGGCGGGCGGCTGCCGACCTGAGCAGATTTTGCCTGCGAGCAAATTGACAAGGCAAAGGTCGAAGGATATAATGGGGCGGGCGTGGAGGAGATCAGCGTAGGAGGGTGAAGATTTGGGTCGTAATCTTGCTATTTTAGGTCTGATTATAGCGGCGGCGATCGGAATCGGCTATTATTTCTTCGTGGCCCATCCCGTGACCGACAAGCAGAGCCTGCTGCATATCAACGAGGGGCTTGACCTGCAGGGCGGGGTGCATGCGGTGCTGCAGGCGCCAGCTGGCACCTCCCGCAAGGATATGGCGGACACCTTGCAGCGCATCGGCTACCGGGTGAACAGCCTGGGGGTGTCCGAGCCCACCATCCAACAGCAGGGTACGCTCCAGATCCTGGTGGACCTGCCGGGGGTCAAGAACCAGCAGGAGGCCATCAATACCATCGGCCAGACCGGGCAGCTGATCTTCTCCCAAAAGCCGCTCACCTTCAAGAACGGCAAGCCCACCAATCCCCAGGACGTGGTGCTGACCGGCCGGGAACTGGCCAGCGCCCAGGCATCCCTGGGAACGGGGGGCAGCCAAGGAGCGGCCATCGTCAACCTGACCTTCAAGCCGGCGGGGGCCAAGGCCTTCGCCGCGGCCACCACCAAGGACGCGCCCACCAAGGCTCCCATCTACATCTACCTGGACAACAAGCTGTTGCAATCGCCCGCGGTGCAAAGCCCCATCACCGACGGGAAGGCCATGATCACCAATTACCCCAGCCTCCAGGCGGCCCAGCGGATAGCGGTGCTGCTCAACTCAGGCGCCCTACCGGTGCCGCTGAAACTGGTGGAGGTGCGCACCGTGAGCCCCACCCTGGGCGCCCAGTCCATCCACGACAGCGAGGTGGCCATGCTGGTGGCGGTGGTGCTGATCGGCCTGTTCATGATCGGCTTCTACCGCGCGGCGGGGCTCTTGGCCGACTTGGCACTGGTCATCTACACCTTCCTGCTGCTGTTGCTCCTCATCGGCATCCACGCGGTGCTCACCCTGCCCGGTGTGGCGGGCATGGTGCTGTCGGCGGGCATCGCGGTGGACGCCAACGTGATCATCTTCGCCCGGATCAAGGACGAACTTAGGATGGGCAAGTCCTTCCGGGCGGCCATCGATCACGGTTTCAAGAACGCCTTCCGGGCCATCTTGGACTCCAACGTGAGCACCATCATCGCCGCCGCGGTCCTGTATGAGTTGGGCACCGGCGAGGTGCGGGGTTTCGCGGTCACCCTGGGTTTGGGGGTCATGGCCAGCATGCTCACGGCGGTGGTGCTCACCCGGTACCTTTTGAACCTGGTGACGGGGATCCCGGCGCTGCAGCAACGCCGGGTATTCCTGGGTTAGGGGAGGTCGGGCAGTGTCCAATTTCAACTTCATCGGCCGGCGCAGGATCTGGTTCATCGCCTCGGCGCTGGTCTTCGTGGTGGCCATGGCCTCGCTTTTTACCCAGGGGCTGAACCTGGGGATCGATTTCACCGGGGGCACCATCCTGGACGCCCGCTTCGCGAAGCCCGTGACCACGGCCGCGGTGCGCGGGGTGCTGGCCCAGTTTCACCTGCAAAACAGCATCATCCAGGCCACGGGCAAGAGCGGGCACGAGGTCCTGATCACCATGCCGGTGATCTCCGAGCATGAGCGCGGCAATCTGGATGCCGCCCTGACCAAGAACCTGGGATCCTTCCAGACCGTCTCCTTGAACAAGGTGACGGGGGTCATCAGCTCGACCTTGGTCCGCCAAGGCATCCTGGCGGTGATCACCGCCTCGCTCTTGATCATCGTGTACATGGCCATCCGCTTCAACGCCCGCTTCGCCCTGACGGGCATCGCGGCGGTGTTCTACGACGCCCTGGTCTCGGTGGGGATCATCTCCCTTTTACGGGTGCAGGTCTCGAGCGCCTTCGTGGCCGCGGTGCTGACCATCATCGGCTATTCCATCAATGACCGGATCATCATCTTCGACCGCATCCGGGAGAACATGGGCAAGCGGAACAAAGAAGGCGTGGCCGAGGTGGCCAACCGCAGCCTGAACCAGACCCTGGTGCGCTCCATCAACACGGCGGCCACGGTGATCATCGCCATGCTGGCCATCCTGCTCTTCGGGGGAGCCACCACCCGGGATTTCGCCATCACCATGGTGGTGGGCGTGTTCTTCGGCGCCTACTCCTCCATCTTCGTGGCCGCACCGCTGTGGGTCACCTGGATGGAGCGGGACGAGGCCGAGCGGGCGCGCTCCGCCGCGGCCGGGAAAGCGGCGGTGGCCAAGGTCCTGGCGGGGCCGGCCCCCGCGCCGGCGAGCATGGCCAACCCGGTGCCGGTGGCCCAGGGTGGGGGGGAGACGGGGCCCCGGCCGTCGGTGCCCAAAGGCGGCGGCAAGAAGAAGAAGAGCCGCCGGCAGCGCAAGGGTGGACGATGAGGGAGGGTCCCGGCCGCCAGGCCGGGGCCCTTTGCGGTCTAGCCCGGAAGTTTAGAGCCGGCGACGGAAGATAGACCAAGGGTTTATGGCGCAACCCAACTGCTTGCGGTATATTTTTTAATGGTGCGGTGTGCACAACCGCGGGGGAAGGGGTGGTGGACGAAAGGCGGGTTGCGTCCGGCCGCGGGCCGGGAACACAAACATCAGGAGAGAAGGTGGGGGATGAAGTTGACGCGCAGATCCAAGGCATGGCTGGCCGCGGGTGCCGGCTTGGGGATGTTGGCCCTGGCGGGGTGCGGCCCGGCCGCGGCGCCCACCAGCGCGGCGCCGCAGGCGGCGGGATTTCCCAGCCAGTGGCTGCAGTACGGCTCCAACCAGGAGCACAACACCGTCTTCCCGGGCACCGGGGCCGCCTCCGAGGTGCTGCAGGGTACCAGCTGGCGTTTCCGGGAGCATCGGGGGATTCCCCTGAACCAGCCGCCCCGGGACGAGAGCGTTCTGGGCAAGGGACCCAGCGGCTACTTCCACGCTTCGGTCAAGACCACCCAGGACCTGGGCAACGCCGTGGGGGTCACGGGGGTGGGCGGCATCATCTATGTGGGCGAGGACCGCAACCGCGTCTACGCCATCAACGCCCTGACCGGCAAGAAGCTGTGGGAGGGCATGACCATCAACCAGAACATGGCCGAGCCCATCGTGGCCGGCGGGCTGGTCATCGTGGACTCCGGAGACACGGGCTTCTCCTACTCCAACGTCATGAAGTTCGCCAAGCATGCGCCCATCGTCCGGGGCATGGGCTTCGCCGGCGTCTGGGCCTTCAACGCCCAGACGGGCAAGAAGGTCTGGAGCTACGACACCAAGGGCGAGGTCATGCCGGACGGGGTGGTGTTGGGCAACGCCTACATCTTCGGCAACGGCGACGGCCATGTCTACGCCCTCAACCTGAAGACGGGCAAGCCGCTTTGGATCACCGCGGTGGCGCCCGGCAAGGGCGGTTTCGACAGCATGTCCTCCGCCAACTGGTGGAAGAACCCCGCCACGGGACAGACCCTGGTCTACGTGGGCTTCAGCGATCCCAACTTCGTCTACGCGCTTGACGCGGCGACGGGGAAGGTGGTCTGGAAGCAGACCGTGCCCAAGGTCTTCAGCACCGGCATGGGGGACAACTCCCCGGTGGTGGATCCCACGGCGGGCATCGTGCTGGACGACTCGGTGGTGAGCTTCAACGCCGCGAACAAGACCTTGAACCTGGACCTGTACGCCATGAACGCGGCCACGGGCCAGATCCTGTGGCAGCACAAGCTGGGTCGCGGCAAGGCCATCCTGGCCTTCAAGGCGGGCCTGATCATGGTCCACCATGGCGTGGCCTACGTGGGCGATCCCGACAACGGGACGCTGCAGGCCTACGCGGTGAAGACCGGCGCCAAGCTGTGGGAGACGACCCTGCCCAAGAGCAAGATCGCCGGGAAGATGGTCCTGACCCAGGACCGCGGCAGCCCCGTGTACTACAAGGGCGTGCTGTACGAGGCGGCGGGCTCGGACGTCTTCGCCCTGAACCCCAAGACCGGAGCGGTCCTCTCCAGCTACCCGGTGGGCGGCCGCTTCGGGATGATCAACCCGGTCATCGTGGGCGGCACCATGTACCTGGCCAACTCCTGGGGCTGGAGCCTGGCCATTCCGCTCCACGACATCTATCCCAAGGGGTAGCATTCAAACGGAAAAGAGCCGGAGCCGGGGGCCATGGCCCCCGGCTCCGGGATTCCCCGCCCGCCAGTTCTCCGGGAGGAATCCGGTGCCTGGGAGCGAATATCCGGGGGGGGAGGGGAGTCTTTTGGCTTATTTGGCGCTGGGCCTGTTGTTCGCCTTGCTGGTGGCGATCTTCGCGGTGCAAAACGCCGCCGCGGTGAAGATCACCTTTCTGCTATGGTCGGCGCAGGTTCCCTTGGCTCTGGTGATCGTGGGGTCGGTGGTGGTGGGGGCGGCGGTGATGGCCCTCTTGTCCCTGGCTCGGGAGTATCGCCTGCGCCGGCGGGGGACCATCCCGCCCCGCAGCCCGCAGGAGCCGCCTCCGGGGGACGGCTGAGACTCGGAGGCAGGCCGGCAGGGATCGTGGCACAGATGTCGAACTGTTCGGAAAGATGACGCCGGTGGGCCGGGGGGATGCAGGTGAGCAAGCGGGGCGGTTTTCTTTCCACCATTCGCGGCAAGCTGACGATCCTGGTCGTCTTTTCCGTGCTGGTCGCGGTGGGCTTGGCGGCCTATGGGATGGTGCTCGCTCCCCGGCTGGCCCTGCACGCGGACCGCACCCTGGTGGAGGCCGGGGGCGCCGCCACCAGGGAGTCCTTCCAGCGGGCGGTTCTCTTGGACGAGACGGGGCTGCTGCGCGCCCGGCTTGACCCCGGGCTGACGGCCGCCCTGTCGGCCGCCCGGACGGGTTCCCCCGCCGCCCGGGCCTTCCTGCGGTCGGCGGACGCGCAGGCCCTGGCGACCCCGGGGATGCGCGCCGTGGCGATGCTGTCCCCCGCCGGGAGGATCCTGGACTCATCCGGCCCGGCCATCCCCGCCGATGGTCTGCGCCTGGCCCGGGAGGCGGCCGACCAGGGAAAGGTTCTGTATGGCCCACCGCAGCTGGTGGGGAAAACGGCGCTGGTCGCCATGGCGGTGCCCGTCCTTGGCGGGGAGGGGGCGGGCCATGCACTGCCGGGGGTGGAAGTCGGGGTGCTCAATCTGACCGCGTTGGCGCAATCCGTGGATGCCGGCATCGCCTCCGCCACCACCGGGTGGCACGGTTTCGCTCTCGTGACTCCCGCGCTCACCCTGCTGTACACCCCGGACCAGCAAGGCCTGGGCCACCCCGTGTTCAACGCGAGGGCGCGGGCGGAAATCGCGCGCCGACGCGGCGCCAACTTCGTCTATGTGGGAGAGATGTACGCCCCCGTGGTCGGCCGGAAGGTGCTGGCGGTGCTGGACCCCTTGGAGGGCATCGGCTTCCCCCTGTATGTCTTCACCGGGGAGGGCCTGCCGGCGACCAACCAGGCCCTGCCGCTGGGATTGGCCTTGGCCGCCCTGGTGCTGGGGGGCATGGTCCTGCGCCTGGGAGGCTACCGGCTCACCCAGCCCATCCAGGAGGCGGTGGCGGCGGCCCGCTCCTATGGCCGGGGGGATCTGAATGCCCGCATTCCGCCCCAGCGGGACGCGGAGTTTCGCGATTTGGCGGCGGCTTTCAACGACGCGGTGACCGCCCGGTCGGAGAGCTTTCGGGTGGAGGAGATCCTGGCCTGGTCGAAGGAGAAGTTGGCCCTGACCCAGTCCGAGGAGGCGGTGCTGCGGGCCGTGGCGGAGGGTGCCTGCGGCATCCTGGGGGCCCGGCTGGCCGTGGTGCTCACCCCCGACCCGGAGGAGGCCCTGGTCCCCCGGGCGGTGTGCGGGGAGGGGGCCGCTTTCGCGGCGGGAATGCGGATACCGACCCGCCCGGAGTTTCCGGAGTCGGCCTTTCCCTGTGCCGTGGTCTACCGGGAGGGGCGTTTCCTGTCCCTGAGCGTCGACCCGCCCTATCCGGAAGGGGTGGAGTTCGGTCCGATGCGGGAGCGGGCGGCGTCCTTCGGCCTGGCGCGGATCATGTCCTTCCCGTTGTCGTATCACGGCAAGGCCCTGGGAGCCATGAACTGCTTCTTGGGCTCGGGAGCGGAGCCCTCGGCCGCGGCGCGGGAGGCGGTGGAGACCCTGGGCATGGCGGCCACGGCGGCCCTGCACGGGATCGCCTTGCGGGAGGAGACCATGCTGGCCATGGCCGCCGCCCTGGAGGCCAGGGACGACGAGACCCAGGAGCACGCCCTGCGGGTGGCCCTGTATGCGGAGCGGCTGGCGCGGGAGCTGGGGGTTGACGACCCCGAGGCGCTGCAGCGGCTGCGCTGGGGGGCGCTTTTGCACGACGTGGGCAAGATCGGGCTGTCCGACGCGGTGCTAAGAAAGCCGGGCCCGCTGACCGGGGAGGAGTGGCGGGAGGTCAGGCGGCACCCGGAGATCGGCTATCGGCTGGTGGCCCACCTGGAGTTTCTGGGGGACGCCCGGCAGATCGTGCTCTCTCACCACGAGCGCTGGGACGGCCATGGCTATCCGCGGGGTTTGCGCGAGGAGGAGATCCCCCTGCCGGCCAGGATCTTCTCCGTGGTGGACTCCTTCGACGCCATCACCTCCGACCGTCCCTACCGGGCCTCCCGGAGCTTCAAGGAGGCCGCGGAGGAACTGCGGCGGGGGGCCGCCGGCGGCCAGTTCGATCCCGCCGTGGTGGAGGCCTTCTTGCGGATCGGCGGCGGGGAGTGGGGAAGACTGCACCTACAGTCGACGGCGCTGGGCCGGCTGCGGGCAGCCCGGGCGGCCGGCTGAGGGGGGAGCACCGGATCCCGGTTCCGAAGTGACCGCTGGCGGCGGCGCGACCCTGCGGGCCATGGCCCGGGGGCGTTTTTTTGTGTTAGAATAACGAGGAGTCAACGGAAGGTGGAAGGCGGGAAGGGTTCTTGCGATACGAGACTTTGGAAAAGAAGGTGCTCGAGTACAGCCCTGGGGCGGACACGGGGCTTTTGCGCCGCGCCTGGGAATTTGCCGCCCAGGCCCACGCGGGGCAGCAGCGGATCTCCGGCAAGCCGTACATCGAGCACCCCCTGGCGGTGGGGGGGTTGCTGGCGGAATTGCAGCTGGACCTGCCCACGGTGGCGGCGGGTCTTTTGCACGACGTGGTGGAGGATTGCGCCGTCACGTCCCAAGAGGTGCAGGAGCGTTTCGGCGGCGAGGTGGCGGGGCTGGTGGAGGGGGTCACCAAGCTGGGGCGCCTGTCCTTCCGCAGCCGCGAGGAGGAGCAGGGGGAGAACCTGCGCAAGATGTTCCTGGCCATGGCCAAGGATATCCGGGTGATCCTGATCAAGCTGGCCGACCGCCTCCACAACATGCGCACCCTGCGCCACTTGGCGCCGGAGCGCCAGCTCCAAATCGCCCAGGAGACGCTGGAGATCTATGCCCCCCTGGCGCATCGCCTGGGCATCTTCCGGATGAAGTGGGAGCTGGAGGACCTGTCCTTCCGCTACCTGGAGCCGGAGCGCTACCGGGAACTGGTGAAGAAGGTCGCGGCGCGTCGGCGGGAGCGGGAGGCGTACATCGAGCAGATCATCACCACGCTGCGGGAGTCGCTGGCCGGCGCCGGCATCGCCGCCGAGATCCAGGGGCGGCCGAAGCATTTCTACAGCATCTATCGCAAGATGTGGAGCCAGGGGAAGGCCTTCGACCAGATCTACGACCTGATGGCCGTGCGGGTGGTGGTGGCCACGGTGCAGGATTGCTACGCCGTCCTGGGGCTGGTGCACACGCTGTGGAAGCCGATGCCCGGGCGCTTCAAGGACTACATCGCCATGCCCAAATCCAACATGTACCAGTCCCTGCACACCACCCTGATCGGTGCGGGGGGAGACACCTTCGAGATCCAGATCCGCACCCGGGAGATGCACCGCACGGCGGAGTTCGGCATTGCCGCCCACTGGCGCTACAAGGAGGGCGGCCGCGCCGACACCCTGGACGACAAGTTGGCTTGGCTGCGCGGTCTTTTGGAGTGGCAGCGGGACCTGCGGGACGCTCGGGACTTCATGGACAATCTGAAGGTGGATCTGTTCGACGACGAGGTCTTCGTCTTCACCCCCAAGGGGGACGTGGTGGATCTGCCGGCCGACTCCACGCCGCTGGACTTCGCCTATCGCATCCACACCGACGTGGGCCACCATTGCGTGGGGGCCAAATGCAACGGCAAGATCGTGCCCCTGGAGTATCGGCTGAAGAACGGCGACATCGTGGAGGTGCTCACCAACAAGAGCTCCGGCCCCAGCGCCGACTGGCTGAACATCGTGCAGACCGCCGGGGCGAAGAACCGTATCCGCCAATGGTTCAAAGCCAAGAACCGCGAGGAGAACCTGCAGCGCGGCCGGGAGGCCTTGGAGCGGGAGGTCCGGCGGCAGGGTTTCGAGTCCCATGAGCTTTTGCGCCCGGAGTGGCTGGAGGAGGCCAGCCGCCGCTACAACCTGCAGCTGCCCGACGACCTTTTCGTCTCCGTGGGCTACGGCGGCCTGTCGGCGCAGCAGGTGGTGAACCGCCTGCGGGAGGAGCACCGCAAGAGCTTTCCCGGGCCCGCGCCGCGGGAGACCGGCTCCTGGACCGGTTTCGGCAAGCCCTCCAACGGGGTGCGGGTGAAGGGCATCGACAACGTCCTGGTGCGCTTCTCCCGCTGCTGCAGCCCGGTGCCGGGGGAGCCCATCATCGGCTATGTGACCCGGGGGCGGGGGGTGTCGGTGCATCGGGCGGATTGCCCCAACGCGCGGCATCTGGCGGGGGAGCGGGAGCGGGCCATCGAGGTGGCCTGGGATCAGGCGGTCCGCTCGGTGCACCCGGTGGAGTTGCAGGTGCATGCGCTGGACCGGTCGGGACTGTCGGCCGACGTGTTCAACGCGGTGGCTGACAATCGGGTGAATATCCTCAACGCCAAGGTGCGCACCTTCAAGAATCACACCGCTTTGATCGATGTAGTGATTGAGGTGCAGCACATGGGTGAGCTGCAGTCCATCACCGACCGGATCCGCCGGGTGGACGCGGTGCTCAGCGTGGAGCGGGTGGCCAAGGAGCTTTCCCACTGATGCGGGCGGTGGTGCAGCGGGTGGAGCGGGCCGCCGTGACGGTGGACGGCGCGACGGTGGGCGCGGTGGGCCGCGGACTGTTGGTCTACCTGGGGGTGGAGCGGGGAGACACGGCGGCGGACGGGCGCCGCCTGGCCGAGAAGGTGGCCGCCCTGCGCCTGTTCCCCGACGGGGAGGGGGGCAGGTTCGATCGCTCGGTGCGGGAGGTGGGCGGCGAGGTGCTGGTGGTGTCCCAGTTCACCCTAGCCGGCGACTGTCGCCGCGGGCGGCGGCCGGACTTCGGCGGCGCGGCGCCGCCCCAGGAGGCGGCGGCCCGATACGAGGAGTTCACCGCCCAGTTGGCGCGCCACGGGGTGCCGGCGGCCACCGGAAGGTTTCGCGCCCATATGCGGGTGGAATCGGTGAACGACGGCCCGGTGACCCTGCTCCTGGACTCCAAGCGGGTCTTTTGAGGGAGGACTATTAGTCAGCCACCCACGGCTAAAGCCGTGGGCATGAGGGACCAAGGTCCCGAATGCCCGGCTGACCAGACCCAGCGCGGGAGGCATGCCGGCCGATGACCGCGCTACGTTGGAGCCAGGTTCCAGGACC
>JAJZIM010000073.1 GCA_021810565.1 Bacillota bacterium | reverse complement strand
TTCGCCGCCGCGATCCGTTCCGCCCTACCCCTGGGCTTCCGTGAACCGCGGCTTCCGTGGTCCGGGGCTGGAGAGGCACCCCGGAGCGGGTCCTGGAACCTGGCTCCAACGTAGCGCGGTCATCGGCTGGCATGCCTCCCGCGCCGGGTCTGGTCAGCCGGGCACTCGGGACCTTGGTCCCTCATGCCCACGGCTTTAGCCGTGGGTGGCTGACGTGGTGCGCGGGGTCCGGTTCCTACTGCCCGGGGCGAGTCGGTGGTCGGCCTCGTCAAATCTTCGCAAAAACTCCCGTCCATGCATCCGCTCCAGGTACTCGCATCGCAGATTCTGACACCTAGCCGCGTTGAAATAATTACTGTATTCCAGCGTCGACTCCCCGCACTTCGGGCATATCCTCGGCAACCCCATCGTCTCCTTCTTCCGAAGTGCCGTACCCCACCCACCTCTTTATATGCCCCGGCCAGCGCCGGCCCGCCACCTCCTCCCGGGGGGGATCTTCGGCTCTGACCTGATTCCTCGCCCGCGCCGGGATTCCTTGTGGGCAAGCTGTGCGCTTCCAGGGAACTTCTGTGCACAGACTGCGGATAAGCTGTGGACGGGACGGGGGAGGGACCCGGCCGATCCAGTCAGCAGGCCCCTCCATTGATGTGAATATCGCCTACCGTCGGGGGCGAAATCTCCGCGAAATCGGAAACGAGTCCCGGCTACGCTGGAAGCAAACCCCCACAAACTGGTATCACGGCTGGACGTAGAAGCGGGTGCCGGCCACCGTCACCGTGCTGCCGCCACTCACCTGGTTGCCGGAAACATCGAAGGTCCCCGAACCCACCACCCTGCAGATCGGCTGCCCGCTCTTGGTGATTCCCACCTGAAGGTTTAGCCACCAGCGTACCACGGCCGTGATCAAGTTGGTGTACCGGTATTGCACCGGGACACCGCCCGCCGGCTCATATTGCGGATTGGGCACACCGGAACCGAACGGCCAGGCGTCCACGCGCCAGTTCCAGGAGACGTCAACGCCGACCTGCGTGGTGTTCGCCGCAAAGGCGCTGGCGCGGTACTGATCCCAGCCCTTGCTTGAACGCAGTTGCGCTATCGGACCTGGCACACCGGTTTCGTAGCCGTTGGCGTAGAAGGTTTCCGGACCCGCGGGCGCACTGCCGGGCGCTCCGGAGGGCTCGCTCCAGGAGAACTGGATGCCGTCTTGGGCCGGGTTGGTAGCCTTGCCAATCACGACATCGCCAAACCCGCCGCAGGGGCCGGGTGGGGATCCCGTGACCCCCGGCACCGTCACCGTCCCGCTGGCGGATCCCACGAAGTTCTGCCCGAACTCCTCGTTGCCCGACGGGGCGCTCCCGGTTCCCTTCCCCGGAGCAACCACTATCACGTAGGCATAGTCGCTTAGCGCGGTCGGGTCGGCCCAATTGGCCGTGAACGTCACCTTGTACTTGCCGGGCTGCACGCTGGCCGGCGCCGTCCAGGTGCCCTTCCACACCGTGTAGGTCTTGTCGAGGTAGGGCAAGGAGACGGTCTCGGGGCCCGCTTGCGCCAGGGTCACCGTGGTGCCGTCGGGCATCGTTGCAGTCACCGAGGATGGCGTGCTGCCCGAGGACGGCCTAGGACCACCCGGATAGGACTCCTGCCCCTGGCGCGTCCACGCCATGATCTGCACCGGCTGTCCCTGAACCGCCACTCCGTAGCCGCTGGGCTGCGCACCCCCGCCGGCGAATCCCCCCGTCAGCCGCCAGAAGGCCGGGTTGTAGGGCAGGTCCAGCACCGATATGCCCCCGGGCGGCCCCCCGCTTCCCGACGCGGGTGCATTCGAGGAGAAGTTGTCCGGGTTCAGGAAGCTGACCACCAGCGGATCAAGCCAGGCCTCGGCCGCCGATGTTGAGGTAAACGCACTAGTCGGAGCCGAACTCAGCTGGTTCGCGAAGTACCCCCCGTCCGTCGGGAAGGCCCAGGTATCCAGGAACTGCGTGGCCGTCCACTCCAGACCGAAGTCCTGGATCATAGGGTTGACGAAGGTGTCCAGGAAGCCAGGGATGGAGTTGACCGTTTGGGTCGGCCACCAGGTGGCTCCCGGGTCGTAGCCGTAGTTCGCGGCCCCCGACGTTTCATTGGCTTGGGTCACCAACGGGGAATGGTTGAAGAGGGCCGCATCCAGAAGCTGCACGAAATACCGGGGCATCGGCGGAGGCGGCGTCGTCCCGGGCGGCGTGAGGCCCAGTGGATTGGCGTTCGTTCCCGCGATCCTCGCCAGAATCGGCCCCCAAGGCTGCCCCGCAGGAGAGAGTTGGCAAGACGCGGCACCATGATCCGCCACGCATTGATCGTAGGCGGCCAACTCGGCCTCCGCCGCGTCGGAAGGCCATATGACCGTTGGCAGGCTCTGCTCCAACACCGAGGCCAGCTTGTTCCTGTTCACGGACGTCTTCGCCGCGTGAAGAAAGCCGCCGTCGGAGTTGTCCCCCGGATTGGCCGCCACGGCGGCGGCCATGGCCTGCGCCTGGTCCTGGATGGCACTCTGCTCCGTGCCGATGGCACCGCCGCCTCCGGCGGCCAAGGAGCCGATGGCCAACGCGCCCGCGCCGCGCCCATAGGTTTGCCCGATGCTGTCGCCGGGGGACACCAGCTTGGTGCCGTGCCCGCCGGCGGTGGGCTCCTGGTTGCCGTACCAGGGTACTGCGGGGATCACCGGATTGGTGTTGGTGGCCGACACCCCCGCGCCCTGATTGAACACCGAGAACTGTGAGGCCACCGGATCGCTCTGGCCCGACGGCACCCCCACCGAGGTGGTCACGTCGGACAGCCCCAGCTCGAAGTCCACCGGCTGCATCTCCTGGTAGTAGCCAAGTTCGGAGAGTTCTGTCCAGAGGTGTTGGCCGTAGGCCCAGTAGCCGGAAGCATGCGCCCCAGCTTCAAATCCGTACCCCGTCGCGCCGAAGTTGGGGTCCGGCTGATAGGTGTTCACCCACTGGTAGCCTGCCAGGGCCTGTTCCGTCGTGGTCGGCGGGTTGGGCTGCGGCCCCCGGGCGTAGGTCGGGTTGTTCGGGTTGCCCTCCTGCAGGTAGTACGGCGTAGGCAAGCCGTAGCCGGAGCAGCCGGTGCCGCCGTTGCCCGTCACGCAGGGCTGGTACAGGGACAGGGGGTTCCAGCCGGTGCCTCCAGTAGATACAGGTTGTCTTGCCAAAGCCAATCCCGCACCCCAGACCACCAGCATCACGACAGACACCACACCAACCAGCAACCCCCGCAGGGGTTCCCAGCGGCGGCTGAACAGAAAATAGAGCATCTTTCACAGCACCTCCCGCAAATGATGGGCGGGCCGCCCGATGGACGACCCGCCGTGAAACACGTGTTGCATTTTTCCCATCTCTGTGGCATAAGATGAACAGGGAGCCGAGGCCGTGCAGGCTTACGGCGGATACTGCGGCAGGGAAGCGGGATTACTTGTGAGGTAGGCCCGCTTCTCTGTTTCTACGACGGCTCACCAGCGGCAGGATCACCAGCAGGTGATGGTGCATAAAGTAGAGGATGACCATGGGCATCCCCCCATTTGCCTGCATCCGATTGGCCTCGGCTCCCATCCGGCAACTGGAGGGGCTGCAATGCGCCTGGGAAGCGTGTCCGTTCTACCAACAGAAATGGCAAGGGGCAAGACGATTTCCCCGCCTTGCCCCTCTTGCCTTGTTAAGGCTGCGGCAACGGCGTCAGCTGATGCCCGCCTGCGCAGCCAGCTTCTGGGCCAACGTCGGGATGTTTAGCACCTCCGCCTCCTGCTCCGCCTGGGACATGGGAACAGCTTGATAGCTGGAATTGGCATCTTGGATCATTGGCCCCCACCCTACGCTGCCAAGAACGTCACTAACTTTCCATTGACCATTAAGCAGCCGCAGGAAGAAGTGAGATTCTGCTGTATCGTTCGTGGCACTATTGTTGCTGCTAGGTTGACCATTGCGGTTCATCACAACAGAAGTAGCTCGCACATCGACTTCTGCCGTTGTATTGTATATAGCAATCGGTCGCACCTGAAGGCCAACAAAGGCCATATATCCCGAACCCACCCCATCCGGCCCCATCACGCCACCATCCCATCCGGTAGCCAAAGGATACAGCTCGCTACGGGTGGTGTACTGCTCCATGATCGGCAGGAAGGTGGGCATGGCTTTCGCGATGAGGCTCGGGTTCTGCGCCACTTGCGCCTGGTCCACCCGGTTCGCCAGGTACTCGATGGCGCTTTCCCCGTTCAGGTAGTTTTGCACCGCCTGCTGCAGGGTCTGAAGACTGGGTAGGTTCGTCTTCAGCGCTGCCACCGTCTTCGTAATCATTGCTGCGGCCTGTGCCCGCGTGATCGGATCGGCAGGCCGGAACGTCCCGTCCGGGAACCCCGCGATAATCCCGTAGCCCGCCGCCTGCTCCACTCCTTGGTAGTAGGGACTGGTGCTTGGCACGTCGCTGAAGCTCGGCGGGTTTGCCGCCGGAGCAGCCTTCTCGTAGGCCAATGCCCGCCCAATCCAGGTGGCCGCCTGCCCTCGGCTGATGTCCGCGGTCAGGTCCGGTGCACTCTTCACGATCCCCGCGCTCTCCAGCGCCTGGGCGTAGGACTGTCCGTTGTCCCATACCGAGGTGTTCACCGACAGGCCCACGGCCCGCGTCAGAATGGCCGCGAACTCGCCCTCGGTGATGTTGGCCCCGGCATCGAAAGTGTAGAATTGGTCGGAGCCCGCCGCCTTGTCCAGGGCGCCGCCCCACACCTGCATGTCCGGCAGATCCGCCGGGTTGGCCGGAACTCCGAACGCCTGCTCCGCCGCAGAGTTCGTGGCAGGGTAGCCCGTCATCAGATCCCAACGGATGGCCAGAAAGATGTCCTTGCCCGCCCAGCCGTAGGACGACGGATTGGTCGGGCTCTCGTAGGGCTGCTCCCCGAAGGTGGACAAGCCCGACTCCGTGGTGCTGTTCAGGGGCACCGCAATCCCCTTGAGTGGTGTCTTGTTCATGTCCAAGGCGTTATAGGCTTCGCTAAGCGGCGCCCACCCCTGCTGACTGGGAGGATTGGGTGTTGGGTTGTAGACCGTGCTGGAATAGACCCCACTTGCCCACAGCCCGGCATCGGTGAAGTCGCTAAGGGATGCCGCGAACACCGGGGCCACCGACCCGCCCGCCAAGGCCAGGGCCGCCGCCAGAGGAACCAGGAGCCGATACATCGATCTGCGGGGCATGGAACCATCTCCTCCCTCGTGGTAGATTATAGCCGTTGTTGCAGAGGCAGGGCAAGGCCGCCCCGCCCCAGTCCATGCCGATACGACCGGTGCCCGCAGAGAACCGCTCCCACGCAAAGGGTCCCCGCCCTTGCAGGACAGGAACCCCATCGCGGAAACACCCAAACCATCAACCGGGAGGAAATATTCCGTCTCCTTCCGGAACCCTGACCATTGTCCAGACCGCGTCAGACCATCATTCTGATCAGCCGCCTGTTGTTCTCCTCGATCTCCTTCCTCTTGGCATCGGAGGCAGCAATAAGTTCCTCGCCAGACATCTTGCTTATTTCGTCCCAGGTCAGGACCACGTAGAAGTCACACGCCCTGTTCAGGCACTCCGCCCGCGACTTCAGGACCTCCACGGGACTACCGCACTTTGGACACCTCAGCCCTCTGTCTTCGTCCACCCCGTCACTCCCCCTTCACAAAGTTCCTCCAAACAGCCTAATAGTTGTGATCCAAAGTCATGAATATGCCGTTGGCTATGTCAGCCGCTAATGGCAAGTGGTCACTGATTAGAAATACGCACCGCAAATGCTGTGCTAATTGAGAGAACGCCGCAAGTTCCGGTCCCGCATTCACGGGAGTCCGAACGACTACGCATTTCAAATCGTTGAGTTCAACGAACATCTACCGTAAGCAGGGGCTTCATCGAAATTGCGCCCATACTTGGTTGCCCCATTTCCATCGGCATGAGACATTCCTTTTCCATCACATCCAAAAGTTCATCTATTGTTTGAAATACATGCGCTCCGCGTTCTACGTACATCTTGGGCCACTTGAGGTCCCGGCGTTCCAGGGTACTTTGCGGTATGAACAGCTTCCGTCCCTGTTGCAGGCACTTGCGGGCCTGTATCAAGGCACCACTTGTCTCAGAAGCCTCCACGACCACCGTTCCCATCGAAAGACCGCTCATCACCGCGTTGCGCATGGGGAAAAAGTACCGCTGAACCCGTGCTCCTGGATGAAACTGAGAGACGAGTGCCCCCGTCTCGGAGATGATTTTTTGGAGCTCCGCATGCTCACGAGGATATACCCTGTCCACTGGGGTACCAAGAACGGCCACCGTATCACCGCCATGCTCAAGGGCACCGAGGTGAGCCGCTTCGTCTATACCGAGGGCAAGTCCGGAAGTAACCACGAGTCCTCGCTTACTCAACAGATAGCCTAGCTTCCTGGCACGGCGAGCTCCTTCTTCCGTGGGTTTCCTTGTCCCGATCACGGCCAGAGCCGGGCGACTAACAAGGGAAAGATCACCCACCACAAAAAGGAAACGCGGCGCGTCAGCAACCTTTGCCAGCAACTGTGGATACCGTGCGTCGCCCCGCTCGATTACCCGCATGCGTGTCCCGACAGCGAGCATGCTATTGCGAATCCGATCGAACGTTCCTCTTACAGCTTGGCGATCCGCCCCCGTCATCCGTGCGACCTCATCCAAGAACTCCTCTGGAGACTCTATCCCATCCGGAGCAAGTATTCCCTCAGCCTGCTGCCATACGCTTTCAACGTCCTTCGTTCGCACCCCCAGCGTGTCGTGTACGGTGAAAAAGGCGCACGCCCGTGCCAAAGACCTGGACCCGCCGCTACCCTCAAGCATGACCTACGCCTCCCTTCGGCAGAACGCCTGCGGTCACTTACGCGGTATACCTGGAAGGCAGTCTGTCCGGACCGGTGGGAAATCACCAGGTCACCACCAGGAAGCCACCAGCCGTGGCTCATCGGTCAGCTTATTCGGCAATTTCGGCGGCATCTCCTGCCCGGCCCGGGATCTCGGGCCGACGTCGGGCCCGCCTCCGCCGCTCAAGGAGCAAGCTCTGGCCGGCTCTCCGATCCGTACCGCCTTTCCCCACCAGCGACATCGTCGGTCCGCACGGCGGTTGCAAACCTCCACGTCCCGGAGGGACGCAAGGCCCTCTCATCGGTGCCACCGCCCCATGGAGAAACAAGCGGGCCAGCCTTCGAATGGCGATCCGCCGCAAAACACCTGGACCTTGGATCGAAAAGAATCATCTCCCCATGGCTTGGCGCCGCGGATGCGGTCCAGGTTCCTGAGGGCCCGGCTCGACCAGGGCCCGGATGGCCCTTATCTACGCCCGAACCTCGTTGCGAAAAGCGTCCATCTCACTTCGGATACTGCCCAACTCGGCCTCCATCATGCCCCGCATGGCTTCCAACCTGGCGCTCACATCCGCACGCAGGTCGTTGATACGCTCGGCCGTATGCCGCTCGGAGGTCTCCATCGCCCGCTCCAGGCCCGATATCCTAGCCTCGAGGGATTTGAGGCTCGGGACCACCACATTCTGAAGTATGTCAAGCACATCTTCTACCGCGCCCATGGCATACCCCTCCCGCAACATCATCCCACGATCCCGCAGCCCCGTCAAGAACGGCCCGGCAAGCCCGGGTCGGAAGGATATGGCTTCGCGCGACTCAGGCGCCCAGCGTCGGGAGGCGCACCCCGGGACCATCCAACTCCAACAGCACCCCATACTCCGAAGCCAGGGCCAGGCGCAATTCCCACTGGCCGGGACAGGCCACCTCCACGAAGGTGGGCACCTGGTCGGCCTGCCCGCCGGGAACGAGGCTTCCCGACCGGGCGGCCCGGTGCGACGCCGGTCCTGCCGACGGGACGGCGGTTCGCTGGGCGGCGGAATTCAACACCCGCACCACCCGCAGCCCGGAAAACAGGACGGCCAGCGGCTGCTTCTTTCCCAGCCGACCGATGACGTCCACCCGGTCCCCCGGGTTCACCCCGCCCGAGGTGGTGAGATTGGCCGCCAGCACCACTCCCTTCTCTCCGGGCTTCAGCCCGCCCCTGGCACGGCTGCGGCTGAGGTCTTGCCGGTAGATGATCTGCCCCGGCACCAGCCTGGCGCTGGCCAGGTAGCCCCTCACCTGCTCCGCGGATGTCAACACCTGCTCGGTGCGCACCCCCGCCGGCAACATATCCACCCGAACCGCCGCTTTGTTGAAGGGCTCCCCCGCCTGCATTTCCCCCGCCGCCATCAGGACGGGCACCAAGCGTGCCGGGGCCGCCTGCGCCTCCAACCGACCGTAGCTGAAGGCAAAAAGCAGCAAACCCGCCACCGCCGGCACCACCACCCGCACCACCCGCTCCATCGTCAACCCCCCTACGACAGCTGCTCCAAGTTCACCACCATGAAGCGCGGCACCCGCCGCCCCCTGGGGCCGCTCCAACGCAGGAAACGCGCCGAGCGCCGCGCCCGCCAATCCAGGAGGAGTCCGCCGCGGGGGAAGAGATAACCATCACCACCCACGGCGGCCCCCTGCCTCTCCAACTGACACAGCAGCCGATCCAGCCGGGCCGGCAGGCCCAGGTCCAAGTCCAAGAGCAGCCAAAGCGGCACCCCGCCCAGCCCGCGGCGCAAGAGCGCGACATCCGTAGCGAAACCCCCGGCAAAATCCCGCGCCCTGCCCCGCCACCGCCGCGCATGCACGGCCAGTGCCCGCCGCGGCGCACCGCCCAGGCCGCACCCCCGCCGGCGGAGGGCCACGCGCAACAGCGGCAGGCAGACCGGCACCAGGAAGAGCACCCTAAGGCCCCAGGCCGCGGATCGCCGCCGCCACGCGGGCCGCACCAAGCCCAGGTACACGGTCAGATAGGCGAAGACCGCCACCTCCACCCAGCGGGCCGGCTCCCAGCCGAAAGTCGCCGGCCAAAACACCAACCCCGCGACGCCCACCCCGGCGGGCACCGGTTCACCGAACACCAGGTCGGTCATGAACCGGTGCTTTTGGGCGGCTGCACCGGCGGGGGCACGGGGATCGGCGGCATGTTGGGCGGAGGACCCGCCGGCAGGTAGTTCAGTTGCCGCCTGGCCAGATCCAACGCGTTGGAGGGCGCATACGCGGCGATGGGCTCCACCACCGTCTGGCCGAAGAAGGGCAGGATGCGCGGCAGGCGCAGGGGCACGGCCACCTGGACCCACACTCCGGGCCAAGTAACCGGCTCCCCGTCAGGCAGCCGGCTGCCCACATCGGACCACTGGTACGTCTGCATCCCCAGCACGTACAGCGGCCCGCCGAACCACCGGTTCGAGCCCGGGAACAGCTGCCCCCCGCCGTCCCCGGGAAAGCCCGTGGTGATGCTCATAGCCTGCAGGAAAGCGGTGCGAGATCGGCTGGGGGAGATACGCACCTCGCCTCCGCCCGCCGAGGCCGCCGCGAAGTTGCCCAGATTCACCTGCTCGGCCGCATACTGCGCCGCCGCCTGCACCTGGCTCAGCACCGCCTCCTGGTTGCCCACCGTCAGGTTCAGGGCCGCCGCCAGCACCGACACCAGAAACCATGCCAAGGCCAGCAACCCCCCGGCGGCCAAGAAGGCCAGGGACAGGCCGGGCATGTCCGCCTGCCCCCGCTCGTCCGACCATCGCCGCAATCGACTCACCCCCCGAAGCCCGCCGGCGGTGTGCACGGCGGCGCCGGCCCTCCCGGCGCATACTCGCTGATGTCCACCGCCGAGCGGCTGAAGGTTTCCGGCTCGGTAAAGGAAGCACCGAAAGGCAGCAACACGCGCACGTAGCTGGTGTAGTTCACCTGGGCGAAGACGCTCTGGCCGTTGGCCGCCGGCTGATCGGGATTGCTCACCAGGATCTGCACCCGGTCGGCCGCCATCCCCCGGGCGGCGAAGAAGCTGGGCAGGGCCGCGTTCAACACCTGGGTGTAGCACCCGTACTGGGCCTCGCTGGCCGCGATGCTGGCGGCAGCCAGGTCCAAGGCCGCCGCGTGGCCGGTAGCCCGAAAGATGGCCGCCCCATCGAGGGCCGCGCTGGCCAGCATGGCCAGCACCGCCACGAAAGCCGCCACCCACTGCAGCATGCCTCAACCCCCGGTCGGCGTCTGGGCGCGGGTGAAGATGGTCTGGATCAGATTTCCCACTTGAGCATCCACCGAGGCCAGGACGATGCCCAGCACCACCAGGAAGGCGAAGCTGTACCCGAGGAGTTCCACGAAACTCACTCGCCCGTCCTCTCCCCGCTTGAGATACACCAGCCTTGTCAGCAACGTGCGGACCACGGCGCATTCCTCCTTCAGTTCGGGTTGGCGATATGATGGAAGATATACAGCAGCACCGGCGGCCCCGCCACGAAAGCCACCCCCAACAGACCAAAGATGACGATCAGGGCCATGGCCGCCACCTTCCCCCGGGTCCGGATCGCCACCGCCAACTCCCGCACCCGCTGGTAGCCGGCGGACAGATCCTCGAACAGCCGCGCTGACACGCGCACGTCCCAGGCCACCTGCAGCACCTGGGCGAAGGAGTAGGCGAAGCGGTGGCCGATGCGCGCCGCAAAGGCGTCGCACGCCGCCGCCGGATGCTTGGTGGTGTTGATGTCCGCCAGCAGTCGGACCAATTCCCGACGCAGCGGCTGCCGCACCAGGGGCAGGATTCCCGGCAGGACCCCGGACACCATCTCCGGATCCACTAGGCAACTCAAAATATCGACCACATTCATGAGCTCGGTCACGCACGCATCCCGCCACGCCACGAAACGGGACCACAAGGCGGCGTAGCCCATGCCGGCGCCCGCGGCCATTCCCAGGGCTGCGGCCAGCAGAATCCACAACGGTCCCCGCCCGGTGACGTACGCCAACAGCCCCGCCACGGCGCCCCAAGTCGCCGCCAAGAGCAGCACCCGCTGCGCCGCCCGTTCCGGAGCCTCCCGGATCAACTCCTGGTAGTTGCGGGCCCACCTCGGCAGAGCGTGGCGCCCCCAGGCCGTGGTCGCGGCCCGCCAGAGCGCCCCGTCCCCCGCCAGGGCACGCACCGCCCAGGCCGCCAGCAGGCTGCCTCCGATGGATCCCAGCAAGACTATCCCTTCCATATGTCCGTGCTGTCGCCCAGCCGCCACACGAAGATCACGATCCCGGAGAGGACCGCGAAGCCTGCGGCCAGGCCGGCCCGCCCCACCGAGGTGGCGGCGTAGACCCGGGCGGCGAAAGGCCAGCCGTATGCCAGCCCCACCGCCAGCCCCGCGATGAGTACCGCCACCGCCCCCGCCGCCGCCTGAAACTCCACCAGCGCCACCAGGCGCTCCTGGCTCCAGCGCAACCACTCCTGCATCAGGACGCTCAAGCGGGCCAGACCGTCCTGCCACCGCCCACCCCGCTCCCCGGCATCCAGGATCCGGCCGAGGAGAGCAAGTTCGGGACGTCCAGTCTGCCGCGCCAGCGCGGCGAAGCCCGCCTCGAAGCCGCCTTTCCCCGCCGCTCCCAACCGGTGCGCGGCCAGGATGCCGCGAACCTGCTCCGCCAAGGGTTCCGGCAGATAGCCGACCACGAAGGTCACCGCCTTGGCGGGAGCTTGAAAAGCCCGTCCGGCGGAAGCCACGAAGCCGACCAGGTCACCGGCCGCCTCGCCCTGCCTTTGGCCGCGCCGCCGGCGCCACAGATCGCGCAACAGGCCCGGCGCGACGCCTCCCAAGGGCGCCGCGGCAAGTCCCGCCGCCCCGTTGGCAAAGGCCCGCTCCACCAGCAAGGCCACCGTGCAGGCGCCGATGCCGCCCAGGAAGGCCGACCCCCACGGAAGCCGGTTCCAACGCGCCTGCCGGATGCGGTCCATCGCCGTGCCGGTCACCAAGGCCCCCAGGACCCCCAGTCCCGATGCCGCCGCCGCGGCCCATCCGCCCATGCTCCTCGCCTCCCTTCTCCCGCGCTGTCTGCCGCCGCTCCAACGCCTCCAGGGCCGCCGGATCCCGCAGGCAGCGGGGCAGCTGTACTCCCCACCACAGATGGATGTGTTCCTGGCGGGCCTCGGACAGGGGAGCCACCGCCTGGTGCCGATCCGCCGCCGGATCGTAGACGAACAGGTCCTGAAAGCCTCCCTCGGGCAGCACCTCGGTGATCCTGGCCACCCGGTAGCGCCCGTCAGGCGTGCGCAAGCACACCACCACCAGGTCCGTCGCCTGATGGAACAGGTCGTAGCAGTCCTCCCGACTGATCCCCACTCCCGCCTTCTGGAACTCCATATATACCCGCCTGCGGGCGTCCTCCGGCGTGTAGCCGTGGATGCTGGTGATGTTCCCGCGGGTGCCCACGCTGCACAGGTTGATGTAGTCCACCGTCTCCCGGCCCCGCACCTCCACCAGGATGCCGCGGCTGGGGGTCATCCGCAGCATGGCCTGCACCAGACGGTGCATGGGCACCCGCTGCTCTCCGCCCCGCTCCACCGTCACCAATTCCACGTGGTTGCGCAGCCGCGGCGGCAACTGCAGCTCCAGCACGTCCTGGGCCGAGAGCACGCGCTCGTCGGAAGGCACAAACCCCAGCACCACGGACATCAGGGTGGTCTTCCCGGCCCCCGGGGGCCCCACGATCATCAGGTTCAAATGCCCGCGCACGGCGCAGGCCAGGAAGGCCGCCATGGCCCGCGACAGGCACCCGTCCCGGAGCATCGTGCGCACCGTCGGCGCCTCCTTGATCTTGGGCGACTTGCGGATGGTGATGGCCGGACCGCCTCGCACCGCCGGGGCAAAAACGGCGTTGATGCGGCTGTCGTCCGGCAACCACCCGTCCAGGACCGGCTCCTCGGGAGACAGCGGCCGGTCGATGTCCCCGAAGAAACCTTGGAAGAAACGAAAAGCCTCCTGGGCGTCCAGACCGGCCGCCAACTCCGGGAAGCGCGCCTCGGCCGGCTCCAGGCGGCCTTCCCGCACCACGAAGATCCGCCCGTCCGGGTTGAGTTGCACCTCCGAGACCTTGGGATCCTGATACGGTCCGTCCAGCATCCCCAAACCCAGGGTGTGCGCGATCAGCCGGCGCAGCAGTTCCGCCTGCTCCTCCGGGGTCAGTTCGTCGTGCGCCGCCACCTCCCGGCGCAAAACGGCCCGGATCTGATCCCGCCGCTCCTCCTCCCTGGCCACCCGGTGCAGCAGATCGGCGTGGCGTTGGGACAACTCCGGCAGCAGGGCCTGGAACACCGCCTGCACCCGGTCCTCCCCCGGGGAGTTCTCCGGCGCCTCGCGAACCAGGCTGTTCAGATCCACCTTTCTCCCCATCGCATCATCCCCTTCCCTTCTCACCGCGCCCCCCGGCGCCCAGCCGCTGGGCCAGCTCCAACCAGGGTGCCGCCTCCTCCGAGAGCGCGACGTAGGGCCGCTGCCGCTGGACCGCCGCCCGGTGCCCCGCCGGGTCGAAGGGCAGCACGCCCACGCAGGGCAGTTCCAGGGCCGCCTCCACCTTGGCGACGGTAAGCCCCGTGCCCGCTGCGTCCTTGTTGAGCACCGCGGCGAACCGCTCGAGATGGAGGGGCAGCACCCCCGCCAGACGCCGCAACTCCGCCCACCGCAGGGCGGTAGGCCCCAGGGCCGCCGCCTGCTGGGCGTCCACCACCCACAGCACCCGGTCGGCCTCCCGCAAAGCCCCCAGCACCAGCGGTTCCTCCGAATCGGTCCCCAGATCCGCCACGGTGAAGATACTCCCCGTCTTTCCGGAAGGCGTCCGGCACAGCGAGCGCAACAGCGCTCCCACCACCTCGAGCTGGTCGGCCGGCTTGGCCCCCGGCACCTCCGGCACTCCCATGATGCCCGCCGGTTTGCGCCCGGCCGGCACCGCCTCCACGCCGGGACAGCCGCGCACGGGATATAAGAGCTCGGCCGGAAACGCCTGTTCCCCGTCCGGCGGTCCCACCCTGCCCCCGGCCAGACCGGACAGCAGCTCATAGAGCCCGCCCACCGCGGTCAGCTCCAGCAGCACATCCAAGGTGGGCAGCCGAAGATCCAGGTTGACCAGTCGCACCGGGCATCCCCACCGCGCCGCCGCGGCTGCCAGGTTGAGGCACAGGGTGCTCTTGCCGGCCCCGCCCTGGGGAGAGAACACGGCCACCAGCGATCCCGGGGCGGGCGGCGGCGGTGCGTGCTTTGGGCGCCCCCGCCGCCTCCGGGGTGCCGCGGGGGGCGGGGCTTGGACCCCGTCCTGGCGCGGCAGCGCCACCGGGGGAGGCGGCGCCTCGCCCCGGCGCACCGCGTCCACCCGGCAGCGCAGCTCGCGAACCTCGGCCCAGCCCTGGGCGCGGCGCAACACCCGGGCCAGGCACGCGGTGTCGATCTGGCCGCCGCGGGAAACCACCACGTCATATATCCCGTAGGAGATGGCCAGGAGGACCACCTCGGCGGTCCTCCTGCTCTCCTCCCCGGTGTCTTCCATCGTTCCCACCAGCAGCACCACCCGCACCCGTTCAAACCGAGAGCGCACCTGGGCCAAGAGACTCGCCAGCTCAAGCTCCCCTTCCAGCCACTCGCCCAGCAGCAACAGCTGCGGCGCCTTTTCTTCCAACAGGGGCAGGACCTGATCCGTCAGCTGCGCCGCCCCCACCACCTGCGGATCCCCGCCCAGGTGGTGCTCCACCCAGGCGGCGATGTCCGGCCGATCCACGGCCAAAACCAGCGTCGCCACGGCTCATCCCACGCTCTCGCCGAGGGTTTCCGGAGCACTCGGACGGTCCAGAAACTGCACCCCCTGGGCCACCACCTCCAAAGCCCGCCGTTTGCGTCCGTCCGATCCCTCCCACTTGCGCAGCTGCAGCCACCCTTCCACCGCCACCATGCGCCCCTTGGTCAGGTGCTCGGCGCAGACCTCCGCCGTTTTGCGCCACAGCACCACATCGATGAAATCGGTGTCCGGCTGCTCCTCCTGGGCGTACGGGCGGCGCACCGCCAGCGTGAACGTGCCCAGGGGCGTGCCTGCGGTGGTGTAGCGCAGCTCGGGATCCGCCGTAAGCCTGCCGATCAACAACACCTTGTTCAACATCCTCCGCCCCCCATGGGGGGCCCCACCTCCTTCACAGAATCGCGGCCAGGAAGCCCACCCCTTCAGGGGTGGGAGGAATGGCCACCTCCCTCCTTCCGACTTGCCAGCCGTCGTTGTGCCGCAGGAGCTGGAAACACCGCCAGGGGATGCCCTGCGCAACGCGCCTCCCGGCGGCGTCCTTCAGGTCGCAGGATCCCGAAGACCGCACGGCCACCGTGCCGCGCCAGACACCGGCGTATTTCCCCCAAGCCACCTCGGCCAGCGCGACAGCTCCGGTGCGGAAGCCGTGGACCGACTTCGACCGCGAACGGTGCCCCTTGGGGAAGCCGAATCGGTCAACGTTCGCCATCCGCCGGTGCCCGTGGCCCAGCGC
>JAJZIM010000014.1 GCA_021810565.1 Bacillota bacterium | reverse complement strand
CAAGACCAGGTCCTCGTCGGTGAAAAGCCGATCGCCCACCCAAAAAGGAGGAACCAAATTGCAACGCGACAACACGACTCACCTCCAATCAGGACACCCCAGTTGATCATAACAAAAGGGCCGGATTAAGTCCAGCCCCTTTTGCGGCGAAATTTTCTTCAGATCGCCCACAACCCGCGCCACAGGGCCTCTTCATAACTCATGCTTCAGGCCTGTCAAGCCTCCTCCCCCTCCCCCTTGAGCACCGCCAGGGGCAGAATCCGGGCCACCTGGCGGGTCAACCCGATGTCGCTCAGGGTCGCCACCACCAGGGCAATGTCCTTGTAGGCCGCGGGGGCCTCGTCCAAAAGCCTGCCCAGGCGCCCCGCCACCCGCACCCGGCCCAGGCTTTCCCGCACCGCCGCCTCCGACAGGGTCTCGCGCGCGGCGTGCCGGGACAGCACCCGGCCGGCCCCGTGGTTCACCGAGTAGTAGGTCTCCGCCGCCGCCGGGGTGCCCACCACCACGTAGGAGGCCGTGCCCATGCTGCCGGGAATCAGGGCGGGATGCCCCGTGTTCCGGTAGGCCGGCGGGTTGCCGGGATGCCCCGGCGGGAGGGCCCGGGTCGCTCCCTTGCGGTGCACCAGCACCCGCCTTCCGGCGTGCTCCTCGAACTTGGCGATGTTGTGGGCCACGTCGTACACCACCTTCAGGTCTCCCGGCCCCAGCACCCGGCGGAAGGCCTCCCGGACCTCCCAGGTCAACAACTGTCGGTTGGCGAAGGCGTAGTTGACGGCGGCGGCCATGGCCGCAAGATACGCCGCCCCTTCGGCCGAGGCTATGGGCACCGCCGCCAGGTTGCGCCCGCCCGCCCCGCCGGCGGCGGCGAAGCGGCGGGTGTAGTCGGTGCACACCTGGTGGCCCATGCCGCGGGAGCCGGTGTGCACCAGCACGGTCACCCCGCCCGGGGTCAGGCCGAAGGCCTCCGCCGCCTCCGGATCATACACCTCGGCCACAAAGCCGATCTCCAGGAAGTGATTGCCGCCGCCCAGGGTGGCCAGCTGGTCCCCCCGCTCCCGCGCCTCCCGGCTCAGCGCCCCCGGATCCGCCCCGGCGAGGGCCCCCCCCTCCTCGGCATGCTCCAGGTCGGGCGCCTCCCCAAAACCCGCCGCCACCACCGCGGCGGCTCCCCGCCGCAGCACCCGCTCCAGGGCCGGACCACCAAACTCCCGATGACGACCGGCCTTGCCCACCCCGGCAGGCACCCGGTTGGTCAGCTCCGCCAACAGCTCGGCCAGCTTCTCCTCCCCCAACTCCTCCCGCCGCAGCGGCGTGCGAAGCAGGCGCACCCCGCAGTTTATGTCCATTCCCACGGCCCCGGCGGACACCAGCCCCTCCGCCGCGTCGCAGGCCATCACCCCCCCGATGGGCAGGCCGAAACCCTGATGCAGGTCCGGCATCCCCACCACCGGGCCGGCCAGCCCCGGCAGGGACGCCGCGGCGGCCAGCTGACGTAAGGCACCCTCCTCCGGAAGCGGCAGGCCCGGCCCAAGATATACCACGGCCCGCACCCGCATCCCCGGCTGCGGCACCAGTTCGTAGCGGTTGGGTCCCACCGCGCGCAGCTCCACGGCTCCCGCCCCCTCAGCCCGGGTAGCGGTCGGTGATGGGCAGCCGTCGGTCCCGCCCGAAGGCCTTGGGAGTGATCTTGATCCCCACCGGGGCCTGGCGGCGCTTGTACTCGCTTTGGTCCACCATGCGCGCCACCCGCCGGGCGACCCCCTCTTCGAAGCCCCGGGTGGCGATCTCCTCCGCCGCCTGATCCTGCTCGATGTACAGCTCGAGGATGGGATCCAGGATCGGGTAGGGGGGGAGGGTGTCCTGGTCCAGCTGCCCCGGAGCCAGCTCCGCCGAGGGCGGCCGGGTCAGGCACCGCTGGGGGATCACCGCCTCCCGCGCGTTGCGCCAGCGGGCCAGCTCGTACACCCGGGTCTTGTACACGTCCTTGAGCACCGCGAAGCCCCCGGCCATGTCTCCGTAGAGGGTGGTGTAGCCCACGGCCGCCTCGCTCTTATTTGAGGTGGACAATACCAGGTGGCCGGGATATTTGTTGGACAGGGCCATGAGCAGGTTGCCGCGGATGCGCGCCTGCAGGTTCTCCTCGGTGACGTCGGGAGGATAGCCCCGAAAGGGGACGGCCAGGGCCCGGGCGTAGGCGGCCATGATCCGGTGGATGGGCAGCACCAGGAAGGAGATGCCCAGGTTCTCGGCCAGCCGCCGGGCGTCGGTGCAGCTGGCCCGGGAGGAGTAAGGGGAGGGCATGGAGACGCCCAGGACCCGTTCCGGCCCCAGGGCGTCGGCGGCCACCGCGGCCGTCAACGCCGAGTCGATGCCGCCGGACAGGCCCACGATCACCCGCCGAAAACCGTTCTTCTCCACGTAGTCGCGCACGCCCAGGGTCAGCGCCTGGTAGTCCAGGGCCACGTCGTCCTCGGCGGGAACCGGGATGGCCGGGGAGGGCGGCCGGGCAGGCCCCGGCTCGGCGGACAGGGTCAGCGCCCGCACCGGACCCTGGTGCGGCTCCTTGCGCCCCCGCGGGTCCTGCTGGCGGCGCCGGGCCACGGCGTCGGCGTCCAGGTCCACCACCAGGAAATCCTCGGCGAAAGCCTGGCCCTGGGCCAAAAGCTCCCCGGCCGCGTCCAGGATCATGCTGTGCCCGTCGAAGACCAGCTCATCCTGGCCGCCCACCAGGTTGACGTAGGCCACCGCGGCCACGTTGTCCCGGGCGCGCACGGCCAGCATGTCCCGGCGGTAGCGGTGCTTGCCCGTGTAGTAGGGGGAGGAGGAGATGTTCAGGATCACCTCGGCCCCCCACTCGGCCAAAAGGTGCGCCGGTCCCCCGTCATACCAGATGTCCTCGCAGATGGTGACCCCCAGCCGCACCCCCCGCAGGGTGAAGAGCAGGTGCTCGTCCCCCGCCCGGAAGTAGCGGTCCTCGTCGAAGACGGAGTAGGTGGGCAACAGCCGCTTGCGCTGGACGTGGATCCGTCCCTCGTGGATGACGGCCGCCGCATTGTACACGTCGTCGGCGGCCTCCACGAAGCCCACCACCACCGTGACTCCGCCGCAGGCGGCGGCGACGCGCTCCAAGTAAGCCCGATTGTCCCGGCCGAATTTGGCCCTGAAAACCAGGTCCTCGGGAGGATAGCCGGACAGGGCCAGCTCGGGAAAGGCCACCAGATCGCACCCCGCCTGCCGGGCCCGCTCGACGCCCTCCAGGATGCGTCGGGCGTTGGCCTCCAGGTCCCCCACGGTGAAGTTGTATTGGGCCAGGGCCACCCGCAAGGGTCGCATCCTCATCCCCCCTCCCCGATTATACACCAGGGGGACGCTCGGCGCGGAGCTCCAGCAGGCTGTGGAGATAGGCGGCGTGGACGAAGGCTTGGGGAAAGTTCCCCCGGGGCTCCACGCGCTCCTGGTCGAAATGCTCGCTGAACAGCCCGAGATCGGTGGCCCCCCGGCGCATCCCCTCCAACACCTCCCGAGCCTTCTCCTCCTCCCCCCGGCGCAGGTAGACCCGGGCCAACCAGCAGCTGGCCAGGAGGAAAGGGTGCCGAGGCGTGCCGAACTCGTCCTCGGCGTAGCGGAAGACGAAGGGCCCCTGAACCAGCTCGCGCTCGATGCTGGACAAGGTGCCCTCGAAGCGCGGATCGCGGGGATCGATGAAACCGTAAAGGGGCAAGGTCAAAAGGGCCGCGTCCAGGGCCGGCTGCCGAAAGCCCTGCTGGAAACGGCCCAGGCGGGAGGAGTACCCCTCCCGCAGCACCTCCGAGCGCACCGCCTTCGCCGCCGCATCCCACGCTGCGGCCTCCGCGGCGTGGCCCAGGGCCGCGGCCAGCCGGCTGCCCTCCCGCAGTGCCACCCAGCACAGCACCCCGGAGTGCACATGGCGCTCCGCGCGACCGCGAAACTCCCAAAGCCCCGCGTCCGGAGTCGCCCAGTTCCGGGACACCCAGTTCACGATGCTCACCACAGCCCACCAGTAGTCCCGCAGGAAGGCCAGGTCCCCCGTCAGGTCGAAGTAGCGGCCCAGGACCGACAGGACGCTGCCCTCCATGTCCAACTGGGTCTGGGCCGTGGCCGCGTTGCCCACCCGGCAGGGCCGACAGCCCCGGTAGCCCGCCAACCAGCCCAGCTCCCGCTCCCCCAGGCTGGCCGTGCCGTCCACCCGGTAGAAGGGATAGTTGAAGGGCTTGCCGTGGATGTCCACCAGGTTGAACAAGAACTCCAGGAAGCGCCGGGCCGCCACCACGTCTCCCGTCGCCAGCAGGGCCTCCGCGGCGTAGCACCCGTCGCGCACCCAAACGAAGCGGTAGTCCCACTGCCGCTCCTCCCCCAGGGCCTCGGGCAGGGAGGTGGTGGCGGCCGCCACCATGCCGCCGCCGGTCCGGTAGGTGAGCCCCTTGAGCACCAAGAGGGAGCGCTCCAGCCCCTGGTCGACCCCCGCCGCCGCCTGCCGCCAGAAATCCACCTCCCGATCGAGGGTCTCCCGGGCCGGCAGATCCCCGTCCCCCAACTCCAGGCGCTCCTGCACCCAATGGGCGGCGTAGCGCAGGACCAACTCGTACTCGCCGGGGGGCAACACCCACTGGCCGCGCCGGCCCCGGCCCGCCCCCGGCGTCCCGGGGCCGCGGATGTCCAGGCGCAGCCCCTCGTTGCCTTCGGGGTTGCGGAACACTCCCCCGCTGTCGGTCAGGTCGTAGGCGGGGTTCGCCTCGCCGTAGCCGAAGGCGGGCTGGAGGGAGACCGCCACGGGCGTGGTCGCCAGCACCAGCCGTCGCACCTCCGGCCGCCCCACGGGCAGGTAATCCGTGACCACCACCCCGCCCTGCGGCGTGCCGAAGGTAGTCTCCAGCACGTTGGTGCCCGGCAGGTACCGCTGCCGGACCTGGTCCGTCTCCCGCACCGGCGCCACCCGGAAGAAACCGCCCCGCTCCTCGTCCAGAAGACGGCAAAAGACGGTGGGGCTGTCGAAGCGCGGCACGGGATACCAGTCCACCGAACCGTCGGGACCCACCAGGGCCGCAGTGTAGGCATTGGAAAGCAGCCCGTAGAAACGCATGCGGTTTCCCCCCATCTGGCTTCGCAAGCCGCCGATCCGAGCATGTGCCGGCTAGTCCGGGGCCGTCTCCTCCCCCCGCAGTTCCTGCGGTTCCACCCGGCGGACGGTCATACCCGGCTCGCCTCCGGTCTCCAGCCGGGGCAGGTCCTCCAGGGCGATCCCCCAGCACCGCCCGGCTTGCTCCAGGATCAGCACGCAGCGCCACCCCTGCCGCCCCGGGGGCACCACCACCGGCAGCAACTCTCCCCGAAGCTCCAGCCAGCCGCCGAAGGGAGGACCCGCTCCGGGAAGCTGCCGCAGCGTCCCGCGGGGCGCCACCTCCCGCACCCCTTCCAGGCCCAAGGCCACCTCCTCCCCCCGCCATCGGAAACGCAGCCAGCCGGCAGGTCCGCCCCGCCGCCCTCGCGGCGCCCGCCGCCGCAGCTCGTGGTAGGCCTCGGTCACCTCCCGCAGGCGCGCGCAGGCCTGGGCCTCTCCCGAGGTGCCGCGGTGCTTGTCCGGGTGGTACAAGTGCACCAGCAAGCGGTACGCCTGCCGCAGCTCCGCCGCGTCGGCGCCCGGCCGCACCCCCAGGCGGGCGTGCCAGTCGGTCATCCGGTCCGGGCCTCCCGCGCCGCCAGCTCCTCCAAAAGGGCCCGCACCACCCGCGGGTCGAACTGCGTGCCGGCATGGACCTCCACCTCCGCCACCGCCGCCGCCGGGTCCATGGCCGAGCGGTAGGGGCGATCCGAGGTCATGGCTTCATAGGCGTCGATCACCGCCACCACCCGCGCCAAGAGCGGTATCGCCTCGCCGGCCAGGCCTTCGGGATAGCCTTGGCCGTCCCAACGCTCGTGATGGTGCAGCACGCCCAGGCGCGCGGCCGCCAGGGCGGAAAGGTTCCCGATCAACTCCGCCCCCATCTGGGCGTGGCCGTTCATCACCCGCCGCTCCGCCGCGGTGAGCGGCCCGCGCTTGCCCAGGATGTGATCGGGGACGCCGATCTTGCCCACGTCGTGCAAAAGGCAGGCGGTGCGCAGGGAAGACTGCTCCGCGGCCGACAGGCCCAGGCGCCGGCCCACCGCGGCGGCCAGAGCGGCCATGACCGCGCCGTGGCGAGCCGTGTACGCGTCGCGCAGGTCCACCGCCGCGGCCAGCACCCGCACCGTCTGCGGATCGCCGCCCCGCAGCTGCTGCTGCACCTGGGCGGGGTCCAACTCCTTCAGGGCGGCGTAGGCCGGCTGGTAGCTCGATACGCAGTTGCCCCCGAGCAGCTTGGAAGCGAAGAGGGCGTCTTCCGCCGCCTGCACCAGGCGGGAGTAGCTGTCCGCCGAGGCGGGGAAGAAGGCCATGCCCGCGGAGACGGTGATCCTCTCCTCCGGCTCCAACAGCTCCCCCCAGGCCATCTCCTCCACCGCCGAGCGCAGCCGCTCGGCGGCCAGGCAGGCCGGCGCTTCGCCGGCTCCCGGCAGCACCACCGCCAAATCGTCCCCTCCCACCCGGGCCACCAGATCCGCAGGCCCTGCCGCCAGTCGCACCCGGCGGGCCAGCCGACGCAGAACGGCGTCCCCGGTGGGCCGTCCGAGGCGCGCGTTGAGCCGGCGGAAGTGATCGATGTCCAAGAGCACCAGGGCCAGCCCCTCACCGCGGTCGATCCGCTGGCGCAGGAACTCCTCCATCTCCCGGTAGTTCGGCAGACCGGTGGCCGGATCCTCCCGCAGGTGCTCCTCCATAGTCGCCTCGAGCCGGGCGCTCTCCAGGGCCACGGCGGCCTGATCGGCCAGCACCCGCAACACCTCTCCCTCGGCAGACCCGAAGGGAGCCGCCCGGCGGGCCACCAAGAGGGCCGCCAACTCGCGGCTGCCGGCGAAGAGCAGGATCCCCAGGCCGAACTCGTCTTCGCCTCCCGTCCGCCAGAAGACCGGATCGTGGCTGCGGCCCTCCCGGCGCAGCACCGCCGGATTGAAGGCCCGGGCCGGCACCCCCCGCACCGCCGCCGCCTCCAGTGGCTCCCCCGGCTGGCCCGCCAGGTAGAAGGCGCCCGTCTGAGCGCGAGTGGCCCGGATCGTGGCCTCCAGGATGTGGGCGCAACGCTGGCGCAGGGGCAGGCGGCCCGCCGCCGCCTCCGCCAGGGAGGCCACCGCGGTGCGAAAGTCCTCCTCCCGCTGGGAAAGCTCCGCCAGCCGCTCCCCCAAGGTGCGCCGCAGCCGCTCCACGTCCTCCTCCACCTGGGCCAGCTCGTCGGTGCCGGAAGGTGCCAGGGCCGCCCCCAGCTCCCCCGCCGCCATGCGCTGCACCGCCCGGCGCAGCCCATGGAGCCGCCGCAGGAGCAGCCGGTCCAGGGCCCAGTAGGCGGCACCGGTGGCCAGGACCAGCCCGCCCAGCCCCCATGCCGCCCAGCGCTCGGCATCCGCGCGCAGCAGGGCGTCCTCCCGATTACGGGATAGGTACACCGCGCCGCGCCCGCCGCCGGGAAGCGCTCCCCGCACCGCCAGCCAGCCCGGCCGCACCGGCGGCCCCGCGGCGACCTCCTGGCCCGAGGGCAGGCGCACCGAAACCCGGCGCACGTCGGGAAAGGCCGCCCGGGCGAAGGCCGCGCGAGCGGCCGCCGCCCTGTCTTTCCCCACCTGCAGGTCGGCGGCGGCCTCGTCCAACATGGACAGCACGTGGGCCCCCTGCAGCCGGTACTGGTGCCGCTGGTCCGCGCGGACCTCGGCCATGATCAGCAGCACGCCGGCGGCGATGGTCAAGGCCAACACCGCCCCCAAGAGGAGCAGTACCCGACCCCTAAGACCCATCTCGGCGACCAGATATCCGCACGGACCCCAAGGCCCGCAGGCCCGGCCGGAACAGCCCGGGGCGCAGCAAAAGATGCGCCGGAGCGTACAGCTTGCCGGGGTTGAGCAGTCCGCCAGGGTCCAACCGCGCCTTGCGTCGCGAAAGCTCGGCGCGCTCCTGGGCGGAGAGGATGGCCGTCCGGTAGGGGGCGTTCCAAAGGCCCACCCCGCCGTAGGGGTGACCTCCCAGGCGCAGGCCCCAGGACTGCAGCTCCTCCACCAGGCCCAGGGACGGCAGCTCCCGCCAGCCCACGGCGTCCACCGGAAAGAAGGCGTTGACCAGACAGTGGTCCCGGCTGGCCACGGTGCCGTAGGTGAAGACCCGGCGGCGCCGGCGCCGTCCCACCGCCTGCGCCGCCTCCAGGAAGCGTCCCAGGGAGGCCAGGGGCAGCCACACCTCCGCTCCCACCAGCACCGGGCCGGCGCGCTTCACCCGCACCTCGAAGCAGCGCTCCAGCCAATCCTCCAGGGCCGCGGGACCGCCCAGGACCCGCCCGCCCCGCAAGCCCGCGGCGGATGCCAGCCGCGCTCGGGCGTCCTCCAGGTACTCGGCCGATCCGTCCAGGTCCACCCGCAGGGTGAGTCCCTGGGCCGCGGGATGCCCCGCCTCCTCCAGAAGGCGGTGGAACTCCCCGTCGGCAAAATGGAGGCTGAAAGGGGGCGGATCCCAACCGGCCAGGGTCCGGGACAGGTCCTCCAGGGCCGCCGCGTCGGGCAGGGCCACCAGGTGGTGGGCCTCCCGCTCCGGCGCCGGCCGCACCCGCAGGGTGAGGCGCGTCACCACCCCCAGGGTCCCCTCGCTGCCGGCGAACCACCCCAGGGGCGGATCCGTGTCGGGCCCAAGCTCCCTCACCCGGGCGTCGCTCAGCACGATCCGCGCCGCCAGCACCTGCTCGTGCATCCGGCCGTGGCGCAGGCTGCCCACCCCGAAGCCCTGCTGGTTGAACCAGCCCCCCACGGTGGAGCCGGGAGCACTGGTGGGGTAGGACAGCAGCGCCCAGCCGCGCCGGCGCAGCCAGCGCTCCAACTCGCCCCAACGGGTGGCCGCGTCCACCGCCACGGCACCCGCCTCCGGCAAGAGCTCGGCCCTACCTCTGAGACCGTTCAGGTCCAGGAGGATGCCCCCCCGGGCGGGCACGGCGTTGCCGTAGGCACTGGTGCCCGCCGCCCGTGGCGTGACGCCCCGCCCCTCCCGGCGGGCCCGCTCCAACACCCGGGCCACCCCCTCCCCGTCCTGCGGTCTGGCCACCAAATCCGGCACGGTGCGGAAAAGCCGGCGCACCAAGGCCTCCGGCACCGGCGCCAGATCCCGGTCGTAGAAGCCGCGCTCGAAGGGATCGTCGCAGTACAGCTCCGGCAAGGCCATCCTCAATCCCCTTTCCGGATCAGCACCCGCCAGGTGCCGTCTTCCAGGTCCACCACCTGGCAGGGATATCCCTGGGTGCGGCAGTAGTTGGGCAGCGTCTCGAGCACCGCGGGTTCCCAGTCGGTCCAGACCTCCAGCAGCTGCCCCTTATCCATCTCCTGCAAGGCCTCGCGGGTGTCGATCAGGGTATATGGGCACACCACCCCGCGAATGTCCAAGCTGCGGTCCGGCGCATTTTCCGACAGCTTCATCCTTCTCACCTCCTTCACCAGCACAGCACCCGCTCCCAGCGAAAGAGCAGCTCTGGCAGCTGCCGATACTCCGCCAGGGTCCAGGGGACTTGCAGTCCCCGCTCCCGCACGTCGGCGGCGGCGGCGAAAACCTCTCCCGGGAAGGGACCCGCGGCCGCCACCGCCTCCCCCAGCAGCAGCACGCAGTCCCCCGGCGCCAAAAGCTCCCGGGCCAACGGATCATCCGGACGCGTCCAAAGGTGCAGGATCGCCGGCCTCACCGGAAGACCACCACCCGGTCCGCCCGGGCCAAGAGCTCCAGGCACGCGGCATGCTCCAGCACCCTGACGTCCGGCACCTGGGCCGTCAGCTTCCGCTCGGCCAGGGCCGCCGCGTCCGCCGCCAAGCCCACGCCCTGCCGGGCGAAGCGGGACAGGTGCCGCGCCAACTCCTCCTCGAGGCCCAGCGGTCCCACCGCCTCCACCCCGTCCTCCAGGCATAGCAAGGTGGGCCGATTGGCGGCCTGGGTCAGCCCCACGGCCACCCGGCAGGCCTCGGCCCCGTAGCCGCGCTCCAGCGGCCGGCCCCGCAGCACCACCACCACTTCCCGCATCCTCCGTCACCCCCTAGCCGAAGCTCAGGAACCGATCGCAATTCTCCACCAGGCGAGCCAACTCCTCCTGCCCCGCCAGCTCCACCACCGGCGCGGCCCGACCCCGGCCCAACCCCCGCACCGTGGCGTTGAAGGTGCAGGCCGCCACCCTCATCCCGCGCGCCGCCAGCCGCTCCAGCCGCGCCGCCGGATCGTCCCGGTAACCGGTGGGCAGGGCATGGTACAATCCGTCCTCCATCAGGAACAGCTCCACGGCATGGCCCGCCTCCAGGGCCGCCTCCGCCAGGGCCAGGGCGGCGCGGGAAGCCGCATGGGCCGGAGAGGCCGTGAGCAGGATGCCGATGGTCCCCGGTCTCGTGTCCATCACCCCCCTCACCCTCCTTATCGAGCATGCGGCGCTGCGCTTGCATCGGGCTCCTCCCCCGGGCCGTGCTTCTCCAGCAGGGCGGTGAAGGCCAAGGCGGCCGCCGGCACCCGGGCACCCTTGCGGGACAGCAAGGACAGGGGCCGCCGCCCCAGGGTCCGCACAAGGGCCAGCTCGCCCCGCGCCGACTCCGCCGCCACGCAGCCCTCCCCCACCAAGGCGATGCCCAGCCCCGCCGCGGCGGCCCGCTTCACCAACTCCGGCCCCGGAAGGGTGATGCCACGCCGGGGAGCCACCCCCAACGAGGTCAAGATCTCCTCGCCCAACCGCCGGGTGGCCGATCCCTCTTCCCGCCACAGCCAGTCCGCCGCAGCCAGATCCTCCCTGCCGGTGGCCAACGGATGCGTCGGCGCGGCCACCACCACCAGCCGCTCCTCGCCCAGGGGCAGCACCCCCAGGGCCGGCGTCGAGGGCAGCTCCCCGACCAAGGCCAGGTCCGCCTCCCCTTCCTCCAGGAGGCCCCGGATCCGCCCGGCATCCGCCACCTGCACCTCCAGCTCCAGGGCCGGGTGGCGTCGGGCGAAGCGGGCCAGGGCCGGCAGGAGGTAGTAGGGGGCCAGCCCCGGGGTGGCCGCCACCCGCAGGCACCCCCGTTCCAGCTGCTCCAGGTCCCGCAGGGCGCAACGGGCCTCCTCCGTCAGGACCTGGACCTGCCGGGCGTAGGCGAAGATCACCCGCCCCGCCTCCGTGAGGCGGATGCCGCGGCCCGCCCGGGCGAACAGGTGCACCCCCAGCTCCCGCTCGAGCTCGCGAACCTGCTTGGAGACCGCAGGCTGGCTGACGAACAGCTCCTGGGCGGCCCGGGAATAGCTGAGGTGCTGGGCCACGGCCTGGAACACCTGCAGGCGCAGCAGGTTCATCTGCCGTCCCCCTCTAATCATAACCTGATGGGTATGCATCTTTCGCTTTATTTCTACTGGAATTATACCTTGGCCTGTGCTAGGCTGTAAATAGCCTTTCGACGAAGGGGGTTTCCGGATGAAGCTGCAGCTGGACGTGATCCGCAACACGCCCTGCGGAAAGCGCTGACTCACCCTCACGCAAAACGTCGTGGACGTTGTGAGGGACCACTTGGCCGACGAGCAGGTGGAGGTGCGCTTTCTGCCGGTGGCCTCGCCCGAGGCGGCGTCCCTGGGGGTTCGTTCCGCTCCGGCCCTGGTGGTCAACCGCAAGTTGTCGGCCTACGGCCAATTGGAGCGCGAGGAGATCCTGGAGCTCATCAATCAGGCCAAGCCTTCCCGCCTGGGCATCATCCTCACCAAGCCGCCGGGCGGCGAGGCGGCCAGCGCTTTGGGCACCGCGGCCGAGGCCCTGGCCTGGGGGGACCAGGCCTGCATCTTCTGCCTCAGCGACGGCGTGCTGGCCGCCTGCCGGAACCAGCACGGGCCCACGGCGGAGCAGCTGGAGACGGTGCTGCGCCGCGGCGGCGAGGTTCTGGTGAGCGCCCCGCACCTGCGCGCCGGCGGGCTGTCCCCCGAGCGCCTGGTGCCGGGGGCCGTGGCCGTGGAGGAAGCCCTGGACGTCTTGGTGGACCGAGTGATGGAGGAGTGGGACAAGGTGATGGTGCTGTGAAAACGCTGACCGTGCTGCTCAACCGGGGACCCTTCGTCTCCGAGTACGCCGACCTGGCTCTGAAGGTGGCCCTCAAGGCCCGGGAGAAGGGCTACGCCGTTAACCTGTACTGCTACATCGACGGCGTGTGGGCGCCGCACGTGAAGGCCGACAAGCCTTACGAGAATGCGGGACGACTGCTGCGGGAGGCCATGGCGCGGGGGGTGGAAGTGAAGGTGTGCGCCCGTTGCGCCGAATCCCGGGACGTGACCCCGGAGGACACCCTGCCCGGCATTCCCCAGGTAGGTCTATTCGATTTCATCAACTGGCTGAAGAGCTCCGATCAGGTGCTCACCTTCACCGGCTGAAAGGGAGGTAGCGACGATGGCCGACGAGAACCAGACTGCCGAGGAATGCCCCGAATGCGTCATCGACCTCTCGAAGCTGAAGAACCGGCCCCGCGGTCCGGCCAGCTTCTCGGTGCTGATCCTCCTGGCCCGCGGCACCTACGGCCGCTACGACGACGGCTACAGCGCCATCCAGGTGGGCAACGCCGTGCTGGCCTCGGAGGGGGACGCCACCTTGGTCCTGTTGGAGGACGGGGTGTACTTCGCCCTGCGGGAGCAGGATCCCGTCGGGATCGGCTACGCCAACAACGCGGGCTTCATCCGGGACTTCCTGGACCTGGGTGGGCGGGTGGTGGCGGTGCGCAGCGCCCTCGCCGCCCGAGGGCTGGAACCGGAAGACCTCTTCGAGGGCGTGGAACCGGTTCCCCTGGCCCAGGTGGCCCGGGAGCTGGCCCGCCACGACGTGGCGGTAACCTTCTGATGCCACGCATCCGGATCTTCTCCACCCCCGAGTGCGCCCAGTGCCGCTCGGCCAAGGCCTTCTTCGCCGGCCGCAGCTTGGCCTACGAGGAGGTGGACGTGGCCGCCGACGCCCGGGGCCGCGTGGAGATGTATGAGCTGTCCCGAGCCCGCACCGTGCCGGTGATCGACCTGGGTGGTCGGATCTTCATCGGCTTCGGCTCCGAGGTGCGCCGCCAGATCGAGGAAGCCCTGCGGGAGGGCTGATCATGCCACGTGTGCCTTCCTCGGCCAGCGATTTCGCCGCGTGCGCCCGCTGCGGCTACTGCAACGCGGTGTGCCCCACCTATGCCGTCCTGGGATGGGAGTCGTCCTCCCCGCGCGGGCGGTTGCGCTCGGCGGCGGAGGGAAGGCGCGACCTGGGGGCGGCGGGCCGCCGCTACGACTGCACCCTTTGCGGCCGCTGCGCTCAGGTCTGCCCCGTGGACTACGACCTGCCGGCCCTGTGGCACCACCTGCGGGGCAAGGCCGTCGAGGCCGCCACCGCGCCGCCTTTCGTGGAGCGGCTCGCCCGGACGGTGGACGCGGCCAAGAACGTCTTCGACCTGCCCAACGACGAGCGGGCCGAGTGGGTGGCCTTCATGACCGACGCCCCCGCCGACGCCTTCACCCGCCCCCGGGCCGAAGTGCTCTACTACGTGGGCTGCGTCTCCTCCTTCTCCCCGGCGGTGCAGGGCATCCCCCAGGACTTCGCCCGGCTTTTGACCGCCGCCGGGGTGGACTTCACCCTGGCGGGGGGAGAGGAGTGGTGCTGCGGTTTTCCGCTGCGGGTGGCCGGCCTCGCGCCCCAGACCGAGGCCCTGCGCCGCCACAACCTGGAGCGCCTGGCGGCCATCGGCGCCCAAAGAGTGGTGTTCACCTGCCCCTCCTGCCTGCGGGAGTGGCGGGAACACTACGGCGTGACGCAGGTGGAACTGCTCTCCGCCGCCGAGTTCCTGGACGCTCTGGTGCGGGAGGGCCGGCTCGCTCTGGGCCCGTTGAACCTGAGCGTCACCTATCACGACCCGTGCGACCTGGGGCGCGGCTGCGGGGTCTTCGAGGCGCCCCGGCGCCTCTTGGCGGCGGTGCCGGGGCTTAAGCTCAGGGAGCTGCCCGAGCACCACCTGGACGGGGTGTGCTGCGGCGGGGGTGGCGATTTCGAGATGCGCGACGCCGCGGCGGCGGGGGAGGTGGCGGCGGGCCTCGCGCGGATGGTGCGGGAGACCGCGCCGCAGGCGGTGGCCACCGCCTGCCCCCAGTGCCAGCGGATGCTCCAGGAGGGTCTCCACCGCCTGGGGGAGGAGCTCCCCGTGTGGGACCTGGCCCAGATCCTCCAACGATCACGCCAGGAGGGATCATCAAATGGCTGAAGCCAGCGGCTACCAACTGCCGGACGAGCTCCACTACGACCGGCAGCACCACCTTTGGGTGCGACCCGAGGGCAAGCTTTGGCGCGTGGGCCTGGACGCCATCGGGCAGGCGGCGGCAGGGGAGGTGAAGCATGTGCAACTCAAGCCCCCGGGCAGCGCCGTGCTGCGGGGGAAGCTTTTGGGGTCCATGGAGGCCGGCAAGTTCGTGGGCGCCCTGCGTTCCCCCGCGGGCGGAACGGTGGTCCAGGTCAACCCCCGGGTGCTGGAGCAGCCCGGCCTGGTGAACACGGATCCTTACGGCGAGGGCTGGCTGTCGGTGCTGGAGCCCACCGACCCGCAGGATCTGGAGGGATTGGTCCACGGTCCCGAGGCCGTGGACGCCTTCCTGGCGGAGGAGCTGGAGCGCTACCGCCGGGAGGGCTTCCTGAAGTAGGCCGACTTTTCCGTCAAAATTCTAGGCAAAGGAGCGTTGACCGAATGGCGGAGCAAAACAAGGTGGATCTGGCGGCCCTGCGCCGCTTCCAGCAGGCGGCGGCCACGGATCCGGCCCAGGCCCGGCGCACCCAGCGCCTGGAGGGAGCCTGGAGCTTCACTCCGGGAGAGCCGCAGTTTCGCGCCCAAGTCGGCCTGCCGGGGGGCAGCGTCTCTCTGGAGGCCGACCAGCCTCCCTTCCTCGGCGGTTCCGGCAGCCGCCCCGGTCCGATTCAATACGCGCTCTTCGGGCTGGCCGCCTGCTTCACCGCCACCTTCGCCACCCTGGCCGCTGAGCAGGGCATAGAACTGTCCCGCCTGGAGACTGCGGCCGAGATGGACCTGGACCTGTCCCGCACCCTCGGCCTGTCCCAGCGACCCATCATGGAGGAGGTGCGCCTGGTGGTGCAAGCGCAGGGAGATGCCTCGCCCGAAGCGCTGGCCGAGGTGCTGCGCGAGGCCGAGGAGCGCTGCCCCGCCTCCTTCTGCCTGACCCATCCCGTGCGGCTGTCGGCGCGCCTCGCCTGAGGCGGTCGGCCAGCGTACGTCACTGGGGGGCCTGCCGCGGCAGGCCCCCCGGTATTTCCGCTAGAAGCACAGGGTGGTCTGGGAGGTGGTGGTCCAAAGGAGCAGGGAGGGTACCCCCACCACCCCGTCCACCACCGGCAGCAGGTCCTCCAGGCCCAGCCCGAAGAGCTGGGCCGGCTTGTCGCACACATAGAACTTCACGCCCAGCTCCCGGGCGGTGGCGATCTGCTGCGGCACCAGGTCGAGGTGTCCCCGGCGCATGGCGCGGCGCATCATCCACGCCCCCAGGCCGAAGAAGTTCCAGCGGGACAGGGGCAGCCGCGCCGCCCCGCCCCGGGTGGTCCAATCCATCATCCGCGGCACAAGCCCCCGCCCGGCGGAGCGCCCTGCCCGGCGCAGCACCCGCAGGCTCCAGCAGGTGAAGAAGATGGCCACCTCCTTCTCCGCCGCCGCGGCCCCCAGGGCCACGTTGAAGGCCACGCACGCCTTGTCCAGGCTGTCATCCGTCAAAAGGATGGTCACCTTGCCCGCCATGGCTATTCCTTCCGGCGCACCAGGTAGCGGGTGCACCCGGCGGCGGCGGCCTCCTCCCCCAGGTACTCGTGCCCCGTCAATTGGCACCAGGCCGGCACCTGGGTGGCGGAAACCGGATCGTCGCTGTCGATGGCCAGCACCGTCCCCGCCGCCAGGTTCCGAAACCGCTTCCCCGCCTCCACGATGCCCCAAGGGCACCGGCGTCCCCGGGCATCCACCACTTCCTGCACCTCCATCACGCTCCTCCTCTCACACCACTTCCACGGCACCGGGCCGGCCCTGGGTCAGCTCGCCCACGGGCCACCCGGGAACGCCCTCCCGGGCGAGGTGCTCCTCCAACGTCCCGGCATCCTCCGGCGCCACGGCGATCAACAGCCCTCCCGAGGTCTGGGCGTCGCACAAGAGGACCTGCTCCTCCCGCGGCGGATGGGCCCGCCATAGGGTGAACCCCGCGGCGAAGCTCTGGTTGTTGCGGGTGCCGGTGCACACCGCTCCCCGGGCCACCGCCGCCACCGCCCCCTTCAGGTAGGGAACCGCCCCGGCCTGAAGCCGCGCGGCCAGCGCGCTCTCCCGGGCCAGCTCGTGCAGGTGGCCCAAAAGGCCGAAGCCGGTCACGTCCGTGGCCGCGCGGGCCCCCGCGGCCAGCATGGCCCGGCTGGCCCCGGCGTTGAGTTGCGCCATGGTTCGCACCAGGAGGGCCACCTCCTCCTCCCCCAACAGGCGCCGGTCGGCCGCCGTGGCCAAGGCCCCGCTTCCCAGGGGCTTGGTCAGGTAGAGCCGGTCCCCCGCCCGACCGCCGCCCTTGCCCACCATCCGGCGCGGATCCACCGTGCCGGTCACCGCCAAGCCGTACACGGGCACGGGCAGGTCCACCGAGTGTCCCCCCGCGATGCACACCCCCGCCTCGGCCGCCTTTTCCGCCCCCCCCTGCAGGGTCCGGTTCAGGGTGCCCAAGGGCAGGGTGCGCACCGGGTAGCTGACCAGGTTCAAGGCCAACAGCGGCCGTCCCCCCACGGCGTAGACGTCGCTTAAAGCGTTGGCCGCCGCCACGGCCCCGAAGTCGTAGGGATCATCCACCACGGGGGTGATGAAGTCCACCGTCTGCACCAGGGCCAGGTCCTCCGTCAGCCGGTACACCGCGGCGTCGTCGTGCCGCCCCGCCAGCAGATTCGGGTCGGTGCTCCGGGGCAAAAGGCGCAGGATCTCCTCCAGGTCCGCCGGACCTATCTTGCACCCTCACCCCGATCCGGGCGAGTAGGTGGTGAGCTCGGGCTCCGCCATGGCCGCGTCCCCCCTCGGATTGAGGATAGCACAGGAAGGGGCGGGGAGCCAATGCCGAATGCGCCGCCATTCATAACCGTGAGGTTCGAATTGCGCGAAACCCCTTTCTCTCCGCTTATATCTCTCCCCCCGGCAGGAGAAAGCGGCCGGCGCGGCGAAGTCTGGGGGAAAAATAGGCCTCGGCCGAGAGCGGCCAGGGAAGCCGGTGCGAATCCGGCGCTGTCCCGCAACTGTGAGCGGTTCTTTCCGGACCGCCAGCCAGGAACCTGCGCTCTGGGCCTTGCGCTTCGACCTGCGCGGCACAGGGAGAGCCTCTCACCCGAAAAGCCCTCGCCTGCGCGGCGGGGGCTTTTCAGCACAAGGGAGGTTTTGCGTCCGATGGTGCCCGTAGTCCTGCTGGGCCACGGCAGCCGCTCCGCCCAAGCCAACACGGACTTGGCCGCCGTGGCCCGCCTGATCCGGGAGCACACCGGGTGGCCCGTGGTGGAGCCGGCCTTCATGGAGCTGGCCCGGCCGTCTTTGGAGGAGGCGGTGAGCCGCTTGGCCGCCGCCGGCGCGCGCCAAGTCGTGGTGATGCCCTTCTTCCTCTTCCCGGGGATGCACGTGCGGCGGGATATCCCCGGCCAGATCCAAACGCTGCGGGAGCGCTTTCCCGGGCTGGAGGTTACCTTCGCCCGCCACCTGGGGGTGGACCGGCGCCTGGCGGAGCTGGCAGCGCAACGGATCGCCGAAGCGCGCCGCCCACCCCGCTAGTGCATCAGGTAGAAGGCCGCCGCCAGCAACAGCGCCCCGGCCAGATAGACTCCCACCCGCCTCAAGGCAGGATGCTCTTGACGTACTGGCGCATCAGCGGCAGGGTCATCTCTCCCGTGAAGCGCTGCACCACCTGTCCCTTGGCGTTGATGAAGATGCTGGTGGGGATGGCGCTGACCAGGTATTGGTTGCCCACTTGGGCCGACAGGTCCAAGAGCACCGGGTAGTTCATCTTCTCCTGCTTGACGAAGGCGGCCACCGAGGCGGGGGTCACCCCCGTGCCCGGCTCCGCCACTCCCACGATGGTTAGCCGCGATCCGTACTGCTTCTTCAGTCGGATCAGGTTGGGGATCTCCGCCCGGCAGGGCGGGCACCAGGTGGCCCAGATATTCACGTACACCGGATGCCCGCGCAGGGAGGCCAGGGAAAGGCTCCCCCCGGACAGCTCCGGCAAGGTGAAGTTGGGCGCAGTCATCCCCGGCAGGGGACCAACTTGGACCTTCGCCGGCGCCTTCAGGGCCCAGGCGGCGGCTCCGCCCAGGATCAGCACCGCCACGACGCCGATGATCAGGCCTCGGCCCCGCCAGCGCGAGCCGCCGCTTTGCGGCCCTCCGGTCGTCTGCTGCCTCTCCTCCGTCGTCTGCACCCCGTCCTGCATCCGTGAACCTCCTTCCCATCGCCACCGCCACCCTCCCACCGCCAGGGCCGCCAAGGGCCACCAGATGGACAGGAGAGAGAATCGCGTCACCTCGTCCAGCAATAGCACCACCGCCCCGCCGCCCGCCAGCGCCCGGGGAAGCACCTCCCGGGGCGGCCCCTGCCACAGCCAGGCGAAAAGCGCCCAGGAGCCAAGGGCGGCCAGCAGCGGCAGGGGGAGCAGGCGCGCCCCGCCGATTTGCACCGCCCCCGGCCCGCTCCAGGCCGGACCGTAGCGGTCCCAGCCCAGTAGCGCCACCGCCGCCCCGCCGGCCAGGGGGGCCAAGAGCGACTCCAAGGCCGGCCGCGGCGCCAGCCGACTCCGCCACAGCGCCCACCCCAGGCCCGCCGCCCCGCCCAACGCCGCCCCGAGAGAGGACACCGGCCCGAAAACCAGCCCGCCGACCCCGCCGACCAGCCCGCCCTGCAGCCAGGGCCAAAGCTTGCCGAGGACCACCGCCCCCACGCCGGCCGCGAAGATCAGGTCTCCCGCGGACTCCCGGGGCAGCCCGAAGCGCGCCGTTCCCCTCCCCGCCAGGACCATCGCCGCTGCCAGCCCGGCCAGGGCCGTCAGGCCGAAGAGAGACACGGTGAGGGGACCCAGGTGCACGAAGGCGGCGTAGGTCACCATCTCAGGCCGACAGCCCCGACAGCAGGATGAACTCGCCCCGGAAGATCAGCACGCCCAGGATCACCAATAGGGCGCCGCTGACCACCGTCACCCAGCGCAGGTAGGCCGCCCAGCGGGAGAACAGGGGCAGGAGCCAGCGCAGGGAGAAGGCCGTCAGGAGGAAGGGCACGGCCAGCCCCGCGGAGTAGATCGCCAGCAGGTACGCTCCATAACCCGTCTGACCGCTGGTGCCCGCCAGGGAAAGGATGGAGGCCAGGATCGGCGCCACGCAGGGCGTCCAGCCCAGGGAGAAGGCCAGGCCGATGAGGAAGGAGTTGAGGGGGCCCGCCTTGCCGGGCCGATACTCCCAGCGCTTCTCCCGCTGCAGGAAGCCCAGGCGGAAGACGCCCATCAACTGCAGGCCGAAGAAGATCACCACCACCCCCGCCACCTCGTCCAACAGGCGCGGGTCGTGAAAGGCCAGGAGCAGCCGGTCGATGCCGGTGGCCGCCACCCCCAGGAGAATGAACACCAGGGAGAAGCCGGCCACGAAAAGCAGGGCGTTCAGGAGCAGCCGGCGGGCCATACCCGACAAGGCCTCGCGGTTCAACTCCTCCACCGAGCTGCCGGCCAGGTAGGTGATATAGGTGGGGATGAGGGGCAACACGCAGGGGGACACGAAGGACACGAGACCCGCCCCGAAGGCTGCGGCCACCGACACGTTCATCGCCCCGCTTCCTCCTTCCCCTCCGCCGAGGGCCGCCGGCGGACTAGTTCTTCCCAGATTCTTTGACCGGCCTCCACCACCGGCCGTGCCGTGGAGATGGCCTGGCGGGCATGGGAGGCCGCGTAGCGCTTCTCGGGAGCCTCCAGGGAAGCCAATCCGAGGCTGGGGTACCGGGTGCCGGTGTAGAAGCTGTCCAACAGCAGCGTGCCCTCCACGAAGGCTTCCAACTCCGGATGCTCCTGCGCCGCGCTGCGCAAGAGCTCCTGAACGGAGTGCGTCCAGGGAAAGGGCAAGCCGTGGGCCACATAGACGGCCTTCAACGCCTTTTCGGCCGCCTGCTGGGCGTGGAAACAAGCGGCGAAGGGAGCCGTGGTCTCAAGCCCTTCGGCCACCTTCAGGTCGGCCCATGCCTGGTCCAGCCACGGCCGCGCCTGCTCCAAGGGCTCCCGGCGCATCACACCTCTACCCCTTCCCGCAGGATTTCCTTCAGGAAGTCCGTAGGCGCCGCCAACTCCCTCGGCGTCGCGACCAGCAGATCCATGGCCACCCCCGGCCGGATGGCCGTGAGCGCCGCCTGGGTGCGCTCCCAGTACGGCAAGACGGTGTCCCACACCACCAGGAGGTCCAGATCGCTGTCGGCTACCGCGAGGTCCCGAGCCAAAGACCCGAAAACCAGCACCCGCGCGGCCCCCAGGGAGCGCAACACCCGCGCGGCCCGGCGGGCCTCCGACCACAGCAGTTCCCGGCGCGCCTCATCCGCCCGGGTTTTTTCCGCCAAGAGTTCCCGCATCCCCCGCATGGGGCCCGCCTCCTCCCACCGCCCCATTATAACCACCGGCGCCGACCCTGGCAACTCACCGATGGAAGCGGGGCAGGAAGGCACGGTGGGCCGCCAGATAGGCCTCCACCAGGTCGTGGGCGCCGGGATAGGAGCCCACCAGGGGATGCGTGAGCAGCGCCTCCACGGCCAACCGCCGGTCCCCGGCCAGGGCCGCCTCCACCGTGAGCTCCTCGTAGGCCTTCACCGCGGTGACCAAGATCCGGGCGTGCTCCGGCAGCGGCCCCCCCGCCTCTGGCCGCACGGCGTCCCGATCCACCTGGCAGGGCAGCTCCACCACTCGGTCGGGCGGCAGGCCCGCAAGCGAGCCTGGCACGTTCAGGACCAGGCGACGGCGTCCCCCGCCCTGCAGAGCCTCCAGCACCGCCAGGGCCAGCCCCTCGTAGCCCCCTTCCTCCTCCAGGCGCCGGCCGGGCAGCTCCCCGGTCGGCTCGGTCCCGGTCTCCCGGGCCATGTAGCTGGCGCTGCGGCCCTCGATGGCCCGGGTGTAGGCCGTGCGCGCCCCCGCCGGGTCCCCCGCCGCCAGCCGCGCGGCGAGTTCCTCCAGCAGGGCCGCGTTGATCCGCGCCACCTGCTCCCCCCGGGTGTCCGCCGCGCCGGTAAGGGCCCGCAGCGCCTCCCGCCGGAAGTAGTAGTAGTACAGGTACTCGTTGGGCAAAAGCCCCAGCTGCTGCAGGAACTCCCCCGGAAAGGGGCGCAGGCTGCGGCATGCGTCCGCCAGCCGGCCGGCGCGGGTCAGAAGCTCCCCTAGCCGCTCGCCCTCCCCTTCCCGAACCCCCCGGGTCCAGCCCAAGTGGTTCAACCCGGCGTATTCCAGCTCCACCGGCCGCCCCAGGTACTCCCCCAGCTCCCGGGCCAGGAGCGCCGGAGCGTCGCAGATGCCCACCACGCGGGTTAAGCCCCGGCGGACCAGGGCCTCGGTGGTCAGCCCCACGGGGTTGGTCAGGTTGACGAACCACGCCCCAGGTGCCACCCGCTGCACCAATCGCAGGTACTCCACCAGCACCGGCACCGTGCGCAGGGCGAAGGCGAAACCGCCCGGGCCGGTGGTCTCCTGCCCCAGGTAGCCCCGCTCCAGGGCCACCCGCTCGTCCAGGATCCGCCCGGCTTCCTGGCCCACGCGGATGGCCGCGATCACGAAGGACGCTCCTGCCAAAGCCTCCTCGGGCGCCGCGCCCCAGCTGACCCGGAACGCCTCCCCCGCCAGGGCGGCGCAGAAGCGTCCGATGATCTCCTGCCGCGGCCGGTCGAGATCGCACAGCGCCACCTGGTCGACCCCCAGCTGCGGCAGGCGCCGCACCAGTCCCCGCACCAAGAGCGGCACCCGCACCCCGGCGCCGCCCAGCACCGCCACCTTCATCGCAACCGCTCCTCCACCGTGCGCCGATCGGGAGCCGCCTCGCTGCCGTATCCCCCGAGGCAACCGGCGGCGCAGGCGTTGCCCAGAGCCAGGCAGCGCCCCAACGGCTCGCCCTCCAAAAAGCCCAGGAGAAAGCCGGCGTCGAAGCAGTCCCCGGCGGCGGTGGCATCCACCACCCCGGTCGCAAAGGCCCCCGCCCGGACCGACTCCCCGGCGTGGCAGCCCACCGCTCCCTCCCGATCCAGGGTCACGGCCACCCAGGCGAAGCGCTCCCCCAGGCGCCGGCACGCCTCCCCGGGATCCTCCTCCCCCGTTAGGCGGGTGGCCTCCCGCCGGTTGGGCAGGAGCAGGTCCGCCGTCCCGCCCGCCAGGTCCGCCGCCCCAAGGCCCGCCGGATCCAGCGACACGGTGCAGCCTGCCGCCCGAGCCACGCGGCTTAGCCGCGCCACCCCCGGCAGGGCGGCCAGGTGCACGTGGCGGGGCCGGTGGCGCCGGAGGGCCTGCTCCAGCAGCCGCACCCACGCTCCCTCGTCCTGGGGTGCGCAATAGCTCACGAAGGACCGCTCGCCGCCGGCCGACAGGGCCACCGTGACATTCCGAGGATGGCCTTCGGCCAGGAGCGTCGCTTGCTCCACCCCCTCCTGTCGCAGCAGCCCTCGCAACAGCGCACCCACCGGATCCTCCCCCACGAAGGCCGCCAGTCGGGCCGTCTTTCCCAAGCGCCGCAGCGCCGCGACCACGTGGAAGGCGCCCCCCCCGGGCAGGACCGCCAGCTCCCGGGCATAGACCTCCTCCCCCGGCGCGGGGAAAGACTGCGCCCCGGCGAAGATCAGGTCCAGATAGACCCTGCCCAACGCCAGGCACTCGCAGGACATGCCTAGCCCTCTTCCCGAGAGGCCATGGCCACGGCCACCACCTCGCCGTGCTCCAAACGCATCAGGGTCACCCCGTGGGCGGCGCGGCCCTGGGAGGATATGTCGCCGGCACGCAGCCGGATGAGGATGCCTTCGGAGGAGATGAGCAGCACCGCGTCGTCCTCCCGCACCGACTTGAGGTCCACCAGATGGCCGTTGCGCTCCGTGGCGCTCATAGCCCGCACGCCCTGGCCGCCCCGAGCGGTGCGCCGAAACTCCTTCAGCGGGGTGCGCTTGCCGAAGCCCCTGGCGGTGACCGTCAGCACCTGCTCTCCCGGGCGGCCCACCGCCAAGGCCACCACCTGGTCTCCCCTGACCAGCCGCATGCCGCTGACGCCGCGGGCGGCGCGCCCCATGGCGCGTACCTCGCTCTCCGCGAAGCGGATCACCTTCCCCATGCGGCTGCCCAGCAGCAACTGGTCCTGACCGGAGGTGCGCTCCACCCCGATCAGGGCGTCCTCCGCCTCCAGGGAGATGACGATCAGTCCCGAGATGCGGATGGAGGTCACGTCGGCCATCTCCAGGCGCTTGATCACGCCGCGGCGGGTGGCCATGCACAGATAGCCCCCCTCCCCCTGATCCCGCACCGGGATCACCGTGGTCACCTTCTCGTCCTCCCCCAGCCGGATCAGGTTCACCAGGGCGGTACCCTTGGCCTGCCGACCGGCCTCGGGGATCTCGTGCACCCGCAGGGGATACGCCCGGCCCCGGTCGGTGAAGAACAGCAACTGATCGTGGGTGCTGGCCACGAACAAGTGCTCCAGGTAGTCCTCTGCCTTGACGTTCATTCCGATGATGCCGCGCCCACCCCGGCGCTGGCTGTGGTAGGTGTCGGCCGGCAGCCGCTTCACGTAGCCGTTGTGGGTGATGGTGACCACGGCATCGGCCGGAGCGATGAGATCCTCCAGCTCCAGCTCCCCGGTGGCCTGGACGATGCGGGTGCGCCGCGGATCCTGAAAGCGACTCTTGATGTCCCCGAGCTCCCGCTTGATCACCGTCAGCACCATGGCCTCGCTGGCCAAAAGCGCCCGCAGGTACTCGATGATGCGCTGCAGTTCTTGGTACTCCGCCTCCAGCTTGTCCCGCTCCAGGGCCGTCAGCCGGTGCAGCCGCATGTCCAGGATGGCTTGGGCCTGCACCTCGGAGAGACCGAAGCTCTCCTCCAGACCCCGGCGCGCCGCCTCCGCGTCCGCGGACCGCCGGATCAGGCGGATCACCTCGTCCAGATGGGTGAGGGCGATGCGCAGCCCTTCCAGGATATGCGAGCGCTCCTCGGCCTTGCGCAGGTCGTAGCGGCTGCGCCGGACGATGACCTCCTTCTGGTGCTCCAGGTAGGCCACGAGCATCTCGCGCAGCGTCAGGATGCGCGGGCTGCCGCCCACCAGGGCCAGCATGATAATCCCGAAGTTGGACTGCAGCGGGGTGTGCTTGTACATCTGGTTCAAGACCACCCGCGGGTTGGCCCCGCGGCCAAGCTCCACCACCACCCGCAGCCCGCTGCGGTCGCTCTCGTCCCGCAGGTCCGTGACCCCTTCCACCTTCTTCTCGCGCACCAGCTCGGCAATGCGCTCCACCAGGCGCGCCTTGTTGACCTGGTAGGGGATCTCGGTGATGGCGATGCGCTGCTTGCCCCCGTCCAGGGGCTCGATCTGGGCCACCCCGCGCATGGTGACGCTGCCCCGCCCCCGCTCGTAGGCGGCCTGGATGCCCTCCCGCCCCAGGATCAGGGCGCCGGTGGGAAAATCCGGCCCCTTCACCCAGCGCATCAGCTCCTGGTTGGTGAGGTGGGGGTTGTCCGCCAAGGCCAATACGGCCTCCACCACCTCCCCCAGGTTGTGGGGTGGTATGTTGGTAGCCATGCCCACGGCGATGCCGGCGGAACCATTGACCAAGAGGTTAGGAAACCGGCTGGGCAAAACCACCGGCTCCTGGTCGTGGCCGTCGAAGTTGGGCTGGAAATCCACCGTGTCCCGGTCCAGGTCGGTCAACAACTCCATGGCGATGCGGGACAGCCGGGCCTCGGTGTAGCGCATGGCCGCCGGCGGGTCCCCGTCCATGGAGCCGAAGTTGCCGTGGCCGTCCACCAGGGGATAGCGCATGGAGAAATCCTGGGCCATGCGCACCAGGGCGTCGTACACCGGCGCGTCCCCGTGGGGGTGGTACTTGCCCAGCACGTCGCCGACGGTGAGCGCCGACTTGCGATGGGCCTTGTCGGGGGTGTAACCGCCCTCCCGCATGGCGAAGAGGATGCGCCGATGCACCGGCTTCAGCCCGTCCCGCACATCGGGCAGCGCCCGGCTGACGATGACGCTCATGGCGTAGTCCAGGTAGGACTGCCGCATCTCCTCCACCACGTCCCTAGGGATTATCTTCTGTGCCGCCTCCAGGAAAACCCACCTCCCGCTGTTGCCGTCCCCGCCGCCTACCGGACCCTAGCCGATGGTGTCCAGATTGCGCACCTCGTGGGCGTGGGCCTGGATGAACTCGCGCCGCGGCTCCACCTGCTCGCCCATCAGGTCGGAGAAGACCTCGTCGGCCAAGGAGGCGTTCTCGACGGACACTTGGAGCAGCGTGCGCCGCTCGGGATCCATGGTGGTCTCCCACAGCTGCTCGGCATCCATCTCCCCCAGACCCTTGTAGCGCTGGATCTCCACCCGCTCCATCCCGCCCAACTCCATGGCCGCCCGGTCGCGCTGCAGGTCCGAGTAAGCGTAGCGGCTGGCCTTCTTGCCGCTCTTGGGCATGATCTTGAAAAGCGGCGGCTGCGCCACGTAGACGCAGCCCGCCTCGATCAGCTGGCGCATGTAGCGGTAGAAGAAGGTGATGAGCAGCGTGCGGATGTGGCTGCCGTCCACGTCCGCGTCGGTCATCATCACCACCTTGTGGTAGCGCAGCTTCTCCAGGGAGAACTCGTCCCGGATGCCCGTGCCCAGGGCGGTGATGATGGCCCGGATCTCCTCGTGGCCCAGGATCTTGTCCAGGCGTGCCTTCTCCACGTTCATGATCTTTCCCCGCAGGGGCAGGATGGCCTGGAACCGTCGGTCACGCCCCTGCTTGGCCGAGCCGCCGGCGGAGTCGCCCTCCACCAGGAACAGCTCCGCCTGGGACGGATCGCGCACCGCGCAGTCGGTCAGCTTCCCGGGCAGGGAGCTCACCTCCAGGGCGCTCTTGCGCCGGGTCAGCTCCCGGGCCTTGCGCGCGGCTTCCCTGGCCCGGGAGGCCGCCACGCACTTCTCCACCACCTTGCGGCCCACGGCGGGATTCTCCTCCAGGAAGGTGGCCAACCCTTCTCCCACCAGGGAATCCACCAGGCCGCGGAGGTCGCTGTTGCCGAGCTTGGTCTTGGTCTGCCCCTCGAACTGCGGATCCTGCAGCTTCACGCTCAGCACCGCCGCCAGCCCTTCGCGGGTATCCTCCCCGCTCAGGTTGGCCTCGCCCTCCTTGAGCAGGTTGAACTTGCGGCCGTAGTCGTTGATGGCCCGGGTGAGGGCACTCTTAAGCCCCGCCTCGTGGGTGCCCCCCTCGAAAGTGCGGATGGTGTTCGCGAAGGAGTAGAGGTCCTCGGTATAGCTGTTGTTGTACTGCAGGGCAGCCTCCACCTGCACTCCGTCCCGCTCCCCCGCCAGATATACCGGAAGGTGGTGCAGCACCTCCCGATTGCGATTCAAGAAGCGCACGAAGGCCGCTATCCCGCCCTCGAAGCGGAAGCTGCTCCGGCGTCCCGAGCGCTGGTCCTCCAAGGAGATGGACAAACCCCGGTTGAGGAAGGCCAGTTCCCGCAGGCGGCTGGTCACCGTGTCGTAGTCGAAGTCGGTCGCCTCGAATATCTCCGGATCGGGACGGAAGGCGATCCGGGTGCCGGTGTCGCGCGCACTCCCCCGCCGCTCCAGGGGAGACACCGCCGCGCCTCGCTCGAAACGCTGGCGAAACACACCCCCGTCCCGGTGCACCTCGGCCTCCATCCAGACCGACAGGGCATTCACCACGGATACTCCCACGCCGTGCAGCCCTCCCGACACCTTGTACCCCCCGCCACCGAACTTGCTGCCCGCGTGGAGCACGGTCAAGGCCACCTCCAGCGCCGGCTTCCCCACGGTGGGATGCATGTCCACGGGGATCCCGCGTCCGTCGTCCTGCACCGTGCAGCTTCCGTCGCGCCCCAGGACCACCGTGATGCGGTTGCACTGGCCGGCCAGGGCTTCGTCCACGGCGTTGTCTACCACCTCGTAGATGAGATGGTGCAGACCGCGCGGCCCCGTGCTGCCGATGTACATCCCCGGCCGCCGGCGCACCGCCTCCAGCCCCTCCAGCACCTGGATCTGGCTGGCATCGTATCCGTTTCGTTGCTCCATGTTCCCTTCCTCTCCGGTGGCGGTTTGGCTCACGCGCCGACTCGCGGGCCTGCGCCCAAGCGGTTCTCCTCCAGGCCCCGAAGAATGCCGGAGCGCTGACGCAGGGTTTGGGCGGAGACCGGGGACCAGAACACCGCGTCCGAGGTGACCACGAAAGACTTGGCCTCGGCGCGGGCGTTGGGCGGTCTCAGATTCCCCTCGCTTTGCGCCAACTGGAGGTACTCTCGGGTGGGCCGCGATTCCTCCGCCGCCCGCACGTCGATGATGGCCACCACTTCCGAGAGGCGCACGGTCACATCCCCGCCGATATGCAGCAGCAACCCCATCCCTCCCTCTTCCTTATCTTTCCCGGTGGACCGTTCCCTCCTCCACCCGAAAATATCGCGCTTCCTCCGGTTCCCTGGGCAGTTCGCCCGGGTCGGTGCAGGTCAGGAACACCTGGGCCGTCCCCGCCAACAGGCGCAATATGGCGCCGCGGCGCCCGGGGTCAAGCTCCGAGGAGAGATCGTCCAAGAGCATGACCGGCTCCTCTCCCGTGCGTTCGCACATCCAACGCCGCTCGGCCAGCCGCAGGGAGAGCGCCGCCGAACGCATCTGCCCCTGGGATCCATACAGCCGGGCCGGGCGACCGTTCAGGGTGATCCTCACCTCGTCGCGATGCGGTCCCACCAGGGAGGTTCCCCGGGCCAACTCCTCTCCCCGCCGTCGTTCCAGTCCTACGCGCAAAGCCTCCTCGTCCGCGGCGCTGGGCGCGTAGGAGATTCCCAATTCCTCCCGGCCCCCCGACACCTGGCGATAGGCCGTTTCCGCAAGCTTCCCCGCCGCCTCCAGCACCCGGGCTCTCTCGGCGGTTACCCTGGCCCCCTCCCGCGCCATCCCCTCCTCCAGTGCCGCCAGCACCGACACCGGGCGTCGGTGCTGCCTGATCTCCTTCAGCAGGGCGTTTCGCTGCAGGAGAAAGCGATGGTAGGCCGTCAGCGCGCCCACGTACCCCACGGAGACTTGGGCGATCATCAAGTCCAGAAAACGCCGCCGCCGTTCCGGCCCCCCCCCAACCAGAAAAAGATCGTCGGGTGAGAAATGCACCACCCGCATTCCCCCTAGGAGGTCCCGCACCTGCCGCAGGCATTTCCCGTCCTGCGTCAGCCGCCGTCCTCCTTCACTCCTGAAGCTCATTTCCCTAACCATTCTGCCGGCTAGTCCTTGGCCAACGGCCCGCACCAGGAATCCGCTCGCGCCGTGACGAACGGCGTCGGCTTCCCGGGCACGGCGCGGGGAGCGCCCCACCGCCAGCCAGGCCGCCGCCTCCAGCAGGTTGCTCTTGCCCTGGCCGTTGTCCCCGGAGAAGATGTTCATACCCGGCCCGGGCTCCACCTCCTCCCGGACATAGTTGCGAAAGTCCCGCAGCTCCAATTGCGAGAGGCGCAATCAGGTTCGCCTGCGCTCTTTGCGCATCGGCAACACCACATACTTGTACTGCGGGCGCTCTAGCGGCGTCAAGCACAAGGCGCTTCCCTCCTCCGTAGCCTCCAATTGCAGTTCCTCGCCCGTCATCACCCGCACACCTTCCAAGAGATATCGGGTGTTGAACTTCGCCTCGGTGCTGGCGCCATCGCCGGCGGCACTTACCTCCTCGTAACCGCTTCCCACCTGGGGTGTCTGGGTCTGCAACACCACGCGCTCCTCTTCCAGGGCAAAATCCATGGGGCTGGTCTCCACCTCGCGAGCGATGAGAAAAATGCGCTCCAAGGCTTTCTCCAGCTCCCGCCTGGACACCACCCGGCGTACGCCGTACTCCTTAGGGAGATATTCCTTCACCTTGGGGTAATTCTCCTCCATGCGGCGGGTGGCCAGGGTCACCGCTCCCACCTCCACAAAGATCATCCGATCACCGACGCTCATTCGCAAGGTTCCTTCTTCGCTTAAGACCCGGTCCAGTTCCTGAAGCGTCCTTCCGGGGAGCACGAGTTCCCGTTCCCCCGGGAGCTCCTCCTTCATTTCCTCCCGGGCCCAGGCCACCCGCACGCCGTCACTGGAGATCATCTCTATCTCCCTCCCGGATTGCTTGTACCACGCCCCCGTCAACACCGCCCGGCTGGGAGAGGTGTCCTTTGACAAAGCCGCCTGCACGTGTCGCACCATCCGGCGCAACTCTCGTTGCGGCAAAATGAACGCTGCCCCTCCCTCCTCCTCCAGTTCCGGAAACGATTCCGGATCCATCACTTGGAGGGAGAAATTGCGTTTCCCCTGACGTACCCGGGCAGAACCATCCCCGTCATCGGTCAACTCCAAGGTTCCGGCTTCGAAGTGACGAACCAGTTCCGATAGGTGCCGAGCGGACAGCAAGATGGTTCCGCCCGCGTCCACCGTCGCCGCCACCTCTCCTTGGATAGCCATCTCCATATCCGTGGCCATCAACAGCAGGCGCCCTTCTTCCGCGCGCACCAGTACGCCTCCGAGCGCCGCGTTGATGTTGCCGGACCCTACGGCACGCGTAACCAGACTCAGCATGGCCGCAAGAGCCTCCTGGGATACGAACACCTGCATCTTGAACGACACCTCCCGCACGGAATATCCCCAAGGGAAAGGGCGGAGCACATCAGTATAAAAAGAAGTAGGAGTAGTAGTAGGGGCGGTGGAAAGGGTGGAAAAGTGGAAGGAGAGGCGGCGGGCCGCCGGTTTGGCTGTGGAGGACGTTGGGGGAAAGATAGGTTGGGCGGAGGTGGTAATCCACAGGGGGAAGTTGTCCACAAAAAAGACCCCACGCTGTCCGAAGGGTTGTCCTCAAGGCGGGTCAGGGCCGCTTCAGACGCACCGTCAACTCCTCGACCGTCGAACGGAGGGCAGGGTCCTCCTGCATCTCGGCGGCGATCTTCTCATAAGCGTGGATAACCGTGGTATGATCCCGACCGCCGAATTCCTCTCCGAGGATGGGGTAGGAGGCCTTGGTAAGTTCGCGGCACAGGTACATCGCCACTTGTCGCGGAAAGGTAATCACCCGGGTGCGCCGCTTGATCTTGAGATCCTCCACCGAGACGTTGAAGAAATCGGCCACCACCTTCTGGATCACCGGGATGGAGAGTTGTTGGGAGGCGTTGTCGCGAACGATATCCCGCAGGGCCATGACGGTGGACTCGATGGAGATGGGACAGTGCATGGAGTCGGAGAAAGCGACCACTCGGATGAGGGCACCCTCCAGTTCTCGGATGTTGGTCTCAATGCGGAAAGCGATATGCTGAATGACCTCGTCGGGGATGTCGAGGGATCCGGCCTGAGCTCGCTTCCGGAGGATGGCAATCCTGGTCTCGAGATCAGGCGCCTGGATGTCGCTGATCAGGCCCCACTCGAAGCGAGAACGGAGGCGCTCTTCCAAAGTTAGGATATCCTTAGGAGGGCGGTCGGAGGAGATAACCACCTGTTTAGAGGCGCCGTGGAGGGCCTCGAAGGTGTGAAAGAACTCCTCCTGGGTTCGCTCCTTGCCGGCGATAAACTGAATGTCGTCGATAAGCAGCACGTCCACGTTGCGGTACCGGTTGCGGAATTGCACCATGCGGTCGTCCCTGATGGAGTCGATAAGTTCGTTGGTGAAGCTCTCCGAGGAAACGTAGCGAACCCGGAGGGAAGGATGATGCAGCAGGGCGTGATGGCCGATGGCGTGCATCAGGTGGGTCTTTCCCAAACCCACCCCGCCGTAGATGAAAAGAGGGTTGTAGGCTCGAGCTGGCATCTCGGCGACGGCCAGGGCGGCGGCGTGGGCGAAGCGGTTGGAGTTGCCCACCACGAAGGTGTCGAAGACGTAGCGGGAATTGAGGGAAGAGGGGTGACCCGAGGGGGCACGGCTATCCGCAGGGGCGGGGGAGGCTTCGGCGGAGGCGGAGACGAACTGGAGAGAGATCTCGGTGCCGGCCAACTGGGAGACGGTCTTCTTGAGCAAGGCGGCGTACTTTGATTCCACCCATTCCCGGGAGAAATCATTGGGCAAGGACACGATCATGGTGTCCTTGTAGAGGGCAACCGGTTTGGTGTACTTTAGCCAGGAGGAAAAACTTGTCTTCAAAAGCTCCTTTTCCAGGACCCGCAGGGTCTGGCCCCACAGGGACACGGCATCCTGGGACACGGCGGCGCACCCCCTTTATGCAGGGACGAATAGGGAGAGGAAAAAGGAAAACGGCGCAAGCAAGGGGAGTTTTGTGATGAAAGAAGGGGTGGGAAAAAGGGAAATTTTATAAACAAATCACAAGTTAATCACAGGCTTATCAACAACCTGTGGACACCCGACGGAACCCCCAAGTCATAATACCAAAAGGGACGGGGGTTCGCAATAGATTCTCCCAGCGGCCTCGCGGTCGCCGCCGAGTCTTCCTTGACACGTCCGGAGCCATAGTCTATAATTTTCGTGCGCTAGGTTTAAATTGGTATTGTAAGGAAAGAAGAGGGACTGAGCATGAAAAGGACCTACCAGCCCAATCGCCGGCATCGGCAGAAAACCCATGGTTTTATGGTGCGGATGCGCACCAAGGGCGGTCGGCGGGTGCTGCAGCGGCGGCGGTTGCGGGGAAGGAAGCAGCTCTCGGCTTGAGCCGATGCGGGAACAGGCGGTGAACCGGCGCGGGGAGCCGCTGCTTTTTTGCGCGGCGGGGGGCGGTGGCCATGGAGCGCCTGAAAAAGGGAAACGAGTTCACCCGAGTCATCCGGGAGGGGCGCAACGTGAGCAACGCGTGGGCGGTGCTGTATACGCTGCGCCGGGAGCAAGGCGGGCTGCGCGCGGGGGTGGCCGCCGGGAAGCGCCTGGGCAAGGCTCATGTGCGCAATCGGGCCAAGCGGTTGCTGCGGGAGGCGTTACGCCGGTTGGCGCCCCGGGCGCCGGAAGGAGCGGACTTGGTAGTGATCGCGCGGCGTCGCACGGTCGAGGGAACCCTGGAGGGGGTGGAGCGCGGAGTGCGCGAACTGTTGGAGCGGGGCGGCCTTGCGACGCAGCGGCCGTGAGAGCCCTGCTTTTGGCGGCCATCCAGGGCTATCGGCGCTTCGTGTCTCCGCTGAAGCCGGCGACGTGCCGCTTCTATCCCTCCTGCTCCGCCTACGCCGAGGAGGCCGTGCGCCGTCACGGCGCTTTGCGGGGGACATGGTTGGCCACGCGGCGTGTGCTGCGCTGTCATCCCTGGAACCCGGGCGGATACGACCCGGTGCCCGAACTCCATAAGGCAGGTGAAAGCAGCTGAACATTCCGGTGATCACCCAGCTGAGCGGGCTGTTGGGTACCTTGCTGACGGTGTTGTTCCACTGGTTCGGCAGCTACGGGTTGGCTATCATCCTGCTCACCTTGCTCCTGCGCCTGGTGCTGGTACCCCTGACCATCCCGCAGTTGCGTATGACCCGAAAGATGGCCGAGATCGGGCCGGCCATGAAGAAGCTGCAGGAGAAATTCAAGCAGGATCCGCAGCGTCAGCAGAAGGAGATCCTGGCGCTTTGGAAGAAGAACAATGTAAACCCGGCGGCGGGATGTCTGCCCCTCTTGCTGCAGATGCCCTTTCTCTGGGCGCTGTTCTACACCTTTCGGGATTACCACTACATCGCCGCGTCGGCTGGATTCCTCTGGATCCCGAGCCTCAGCCATCCCGACCCCAGCTACGTGATGGCGGTCTTGGTGGCGGTGACCACCTACCTGTCCATGCGCTTTGCATCACCCACCACCACCACGGATTCCTCGCAACGGATCACCTTCCTCATCCTGCCGGTGGTCTTCGGATATTTCAGCGCCAACTACGCCGCCGGCCTGTCCCTGTACTGGGTGGTGAGCAACCTCTTCACCTATGCGCAGCAGGTCGTCCTGCTGAAGCACCTGCCGGGACTCAAGGGAGGGGTAACGCATTCATGAAGGCGTTGGAGAAGAGCGGGCGGACGGTGGAGGAGGCGACCGCTGCCGCCCTGGCGGAATTGGGCCTGGCGCGAGAGCACGCGCAGGTGGAGGTGCTGGACGAGGGTAGCAGGGGGCTTTTCGGCCTCCTGGGGAACAAGGAGGCGCTGGTGCGGGTATCGCCCCTGGTGGACAAGCTGGATACGGCGCGAGACTTTTTGATGCGGCTTTTGACCGCGCTGGGTTTCGAAGCGGTGGTGGACGGGGCGGAGGAGGAGGAGTGTCTGCGCCTGGAGGTCTCCGGCGAAGCCACGGTCAGGCTGATCGGCAAGCAGGGGGAGGTTTTGGACGCGCTGCAGTTCCTCTTGAATGTGGCCACCTCCCGGGCAGTGGGCGGAGGCAAGCGCCTGGTGGTGGATGTGGATGGCTTTCGGGCCAAGCGGGAGCAGGCCGTCCGGCACCTGGCCCTGCAGGTGGCGGAGAAGGTGCAGCGGACCGGAGAAAGGGCCGTGCTGGAGGCTATGAACGCCCACGAGCGCAAGGTGGTGCATCTGGCCTTGCAGGAGCTGGCGGCGGTGGAGACCCACAGCGAGGGGGAGGAGCCGCACCGGCGGGTGGTGATCGAACCGCGGCGGTAGGGTGCGGGCCACCCTTTTTTTATGGGAGGCGAAGGGCGCTGGAGGAGTCGGCTTTCGTGGACTTGGCCAAGGAGTTGGGCGTGGCCTTGGGGCCGCGGGAGGCGGCGGCTTTCGAGTTGTATCTGCGGGAGTTGGCGGCGGGGAATCCCCGGGCGGGACTCACCGCCATGGAAGCGCCCGACGCGGTGCGGGTGGGCCATTTCCTGGACTCCCTGGCCTGCGTGGCCAGCGGTGCGCTGCCCGCTGGCGGGCGGCTCTTGGATGTGGGTTCCGGCGGCGGCTTTCCCGGGGTGCCCATCCGGATCGTGCGCGGCGACCTGTCCCTGACCCTGCTGGAGAGTTCCCGCCGGCGGGCCGCGTTCTTGGAGCGGCTGCTGCGCGTGTTGGACCTGACGGAGGCGGTCGTGCTGGAGGGGCGGGCGGAGGACTGGGGGCACCGCCTGGGGGTGCGGGAGAGCTTCGCCGCCGTGGTGGCCCGGGCGGTCGCTCCCCCCGCGGTGGTGCTGGAGTATGCCCTGCCCTTCGTGTCCCCGGGCGGGGTGTTTTTGGCCATGGAGGGGACGCGCGGCGACTCGGCGGCGCCTGAAGTGGCCGCGCGGTTGGGGGCACGCCGGGAGAGTGCCTACGAGTACCGGCTGCCCCTGGGGGGCGGACCACGGCGGATTGTGATCTACCGCAAGGTGCGCCCCACCCCTGCAGAACTGCCGCGGCGCGCCGGGGTGCCCTCCCGGCGGCCGCTGGCCGGGCGCTAAAATCCTTGGGGGATTCGCTCGATAAAAGATAAAGGCGGGTGCTGAGCGGAGGGGGGTCACCCTTGGATCTTACCACCGTGCTGGGGTTAATCGGGGCCGTGGTCGCCTTGTTGGTGTCGGTGTTCATCGACAAGGGATCGCTTTTGTCCCTGATGAACCTGTCCGCTTTCGTGCTGGTCTTCGGGGGCACCATCGCCGCCACCGTCATTTCCTTCCGGGGCAAGGATCTGCGGGCGGTGGGGCAGCTGTTCCGGATCGCCTTCGTGGCCCACGAGATGGACCCGGTGGAGGTGATCCACAAACTGGTGACCTTCGCCGAGTTCGCCCGGCGCGAGGGACTCCTGGCCCTGGAGGCGCGGCTGGACGAGCTGGATGACCGTTTCGCCCGGTCCGGGCTGGAGGCGGTGGTGGACGGGGTGGACCCCGAGTTGGTGAAGAATCTGATGGAGACGGAGCTGTCCTTTCTGGAGGATCGTCATAAGAACGCCGCCTCGATCTTGGAGATCGCCGGCGGGTATGCCCCCACCATGGGCATCATGGGGACGGTCATGGGGCTGGTCCACGTGCTGGCCAACCTGACCAACGCCGCAGCGCTGGGACCGGCCATCGCCACCGCCTTCACCGCCACGCTCTACGGCATCGGCACGGCCAACCTTTTCTGGCTGCCGCTGGCGGCCAAGTTGAAGAACCGGCACCGCCAGGAGGTGCTGGTGAGGGAGATCATGTTGGAGGGGATCCTGTCCATCCAGGCGGGAGAGAACCCGCGGATGCTGGAGGAGAAGCTCCTGGCCTTCCTGCCCCCCGGGGACCGGCGGCACCGGGAGCGGGGCGGCGCCCAGGGCGGGGAGCAGCGGGACGTGGCGGACTGAGGGGAGCCGAGGAAGATGCGCAAGCGCAGGCGGGGAGGGTCGGACCAGGCGGCCCACGAGGCCACCGGCATGATGCGGTGGCTCTTGACCTATGCCGACCTGATCACCCTCCTGATGGCCTTCTTCGTCATCATGTACGCCATCTCTAGCATCAACACCCAGCGGTACGAGCTTTTGTCCACCTCCATGCGCCAGGCATTCAACGGTCGACCGGCCATCGTGCATGTGACCACCCAGATGCCGCAGAACCGGCGCCTGGGGACCCAGAGCACGGCTACGAACCCCGCGGCTCCCGCGCTGGCGCAGCTGTACGAGCAGCTCAAGCTGCTGATTCGCCAGCGGCAGCTGGCCGACCAGACCAGCGTGCGGCTGGTTCCTCAGGGGGTGGTGGTGAGCATCCCCGGGCAGGCGCTGTTCCCCTCGGCCCAGGACACCCTGCTGCCCGGAGCGCGCCGAACCCTGACTGCGGTAGCCGCCCTTTTGCGGCAACTGCCCAACCAGGTGGCGGTGCAAGGCTACACCGACAGTCGGCCGATCCGCACGGCCCGCTTCCCGTCCAATTGGGAGCTCTCCCTGCTGCGGGCCACCGCCGTGGTGCATTTCCTGGTGGGGCAAGGGGTGGCCCCGACCCGCTTGTCGGCCAGCGGCTTCGGCAAGTACCACCCCGTGGCCACCAACGCCACTCCCGCGGGCCGGCAGGCGAACCGCCGGGTCGACATCGTGGTGCTCTACCACAGCGCCTCGCGGTAGGTCCGTCTCTTTTGCCGTTTCGGGAGGGAATGCGGCGGGGGATGTGGAAGATATCCGGTGCGCCGAGCTAAGGCCGGCCCAGGACGGCGCGGGCAGGGGGAGCGATGTGGGCAAGGTGGTCGCGGTTGCCAATCAGAAGGGCGGGGTGGGGAAGACCACCACCGTGATCAACCTGGGCGCCTACCTGGCGGATGCCAGGCGACGGGTGCTGGCCGTGGACAGCGATCCGCAGGGAAACACCACCGCCGGGCTGGGAGTGGACAAGGCGGCGGTGGAGACCTCCATCTACCAGGTGCTTTTGGAGCAGGCATCCATCGTCGACGCGGTGGTGCCGACGGCGGTGGCTGATCTGCACTTGGTGCCGGCCACCCTCGACCTGGCGGGGGCGGAGATAGAGCTGGTGGGGGCGGTGGCGCGGGAGACGCGCCTGCGGCAGGCGCTGCAGGCCGTGCGCTCCCGCTACGACTTTCTGCTGGTGGACTGTCCTCCCTCCCTGGGCCTTTTGACCTTGAACGCCCTGACGGCCGCGGATTCGGTGCTCATTCCCATCCAGTGCGAGTACTACGCCTTGGAGGGTCTGAGTCAGCTGATGCACACCGTGCGGCTGGTGCAGAAGCACTTGAACCCGCAACTGGAGCTGGAGGGGGTGCTGCTGACCATGTTCGACGGGCGCACCAACCTGTCCATCCAGGTGGTGGACGAGGTCAAGCGGCATTTCCGGGGGAAGGTGTACCAGTCGGTGGTGCCGCGCAACGTGCGCTTGGCGGAGGCGCCCAGCCATGGGCTGCCCATCCTGCGATACGACCCCCGGTCCCGGGGGGCGGAGGTGTACCGGGAACTGGCGGCGGAGGTGATGAGGGGTGGTTAAGCGGGGATTGGGGAAGGGCTTGGAGGCCCTGCTGCCGGAGGTGACCGAGGTCCCGGGCGAGGGGGAGGTGGAGGTTTCCCGAATCGAGCCGAACCCCTTCCAGCCCCGCCGGGAGTTCCGGGAAGCGGAGCTGGCCGAGCTGGCCGCGTCCATCCGAGAGCACGGCATCCTGCAGCCCCTGGTGCTGCGGCGGGTCGGTGCGGGTTACCAACTGGTGGCGGGGGAGCGGCGCTGGAGGGCGGCCAAGCTGCTGGGCCTTTCCCGGGTGCCGGCGGTGGTGCGAGAGCTGGATGATCGGCGAATGCTGGAGTTGGCCCTGATCGAGAACCTGCAGCGGGCGGATCTCAATCCCCTGGAGGAGGCCGCGGCCTACCGCCGCCTGATAGACGACTTTCAGCTAACCCAGGAGGCGGTGGCGCAGGCGGTGGGGAAGAGCCGGCCCTACGTGGCCAACGCGCTGCGCCTCTTGACTCTGGAGCCGGAGGTGCGGCAGCTGCTGGCCCGGGGGGAGCTCAGCGCCGGCCACGGCAAGGTGCTCCTCGGTCTGCCCGCCGGGGCGGGGCGGCGGGAGCTGGCGACGCGAGCGGCGGCCCGCGGCATGTCGGTCAAGGAGACGGAGGAGGTGGTGCGGCGCGTGGGGCGCAGGCCCGCACCGCGGTCCGCGGGCGATCCGGAGGTGCGGGCGCTGGCCGAGGCCTTCATGCGTCGGCTGGGGTCGCCTACGGTCATCCGCATGGGTCGCGGGAGAGGCACCGTGGAGATCGCCTTCTCCGACCTGGAGGACCTGGACCGGCTGGCGGCCGTGATCCTGGGCGATGTTCCACGTGGAACATCCGGGGGAGGTTAGGGGAGGAGGGCGGCGGCCGCCGCCTGGGCCGCCGCCAGGACGCGCTTCAGGGGTACGCTTCGTTCTTGCGCCAGGATGCGGCAGTCCTCCAGCTCCGGGGTGGCTCCCACCACCGTGCCGTCCAGCAGCGACAGCTTCACCCGCACCGTTCCGTAGGCGGTCTCCACCGGACGGATCTGTCGGCCCGCGGTGCGCCGTCGGACCGGACGGACCCGCACCCCCAAGGTGCTGGTCTCCCGCAGCAGCAGGTCGCACAGGGCGGGGGCGGCGGCGGGGGGAGCGAGGGCAGTCAGCTGCGTTCCCGGCCTTCCCTTCTTCATCAGGGTCGGGGTGAGGAAGGCGTCCAGGGCGCCCTCGCCCAGCAGGCGCTCCAGGAGGGGTGGGTACAGGCGGGGGTCCAGGTCGTCCAGGTTGGTCTCCAGCACGACGATCTCCTCCCACCCTGCTTCGGTGGCTCCGGGGTATTCTTCGCCCAAGACGGCCCGCAAAAGGGAACCGTCCCGTGTTCCCGCCCCGTAGCCCACCGCCGTCAGACGCAGCGGCGGGGGCGGTCCGAAGGAGGCGGCGTGGGTGGCCAGCAGGGCGGCGCCGGTGGGGGTCACCAGTTCCTCCTCCGCCTCGCCGGGGAAAAAGGTGGCGCCCCGCAGGAGTTCCAGCACCGCGGGAGCGGGCAGCGGCAGCGGGCCGTGGCTGGTCGCCACCCGGCCCCGGAACCACGGCACCGGGGAGGCGCTGACCCGCGTTACGCCCAGGTGGTGCAGCCCCGCGGTGAAGCCGACCACGTCCACCAGGGTGTCCAGGGCGCCCAACTCGTGGAAATGGATCTCCTCCGGAGGAACCCGGTGCACCCGGCCCTCGGCGGCGGCCAGGAGCCGGAAGGTGGCTGCGGCCCGGGCCGCCACCGGGGCCGGCAGGCGGCCCTCCTCGATGAGGGACAGCACGTCGCTCAGGCGGCGCAGGGGTGGGGGGGCGTCCCAGGACACGGCGAGGCCCGTGGCGCCGACGCAGCAGCGGGAGGTGGCGGACACCGCCAGGCGAACCTGCCCGGACAGGCCCAGGGCCGCCACGGTCTCCCGCAACGCCACCTCGGGAAAGCCCAGGTCCAGCAGAGCCGCCACGGCCATGTCGCCGCTGATGCCCCGGCTGCAGTCCAGATACAGGTGGCTCACGGTTGGTCCTCCACCAGGCGGTTGATGGCGTCGGCCAGGGAGGCCGCGCCGAAGCCGTTGTCGATGTTGACCACGCCCACCCGGGGCACGCAGCTGTTCAGCATGGTCAAGAGGGCGGCGATGCCGCCCAGGGACGCGCCGTAGCCGACGCTGGTGGGCACGGCCACCACCGGGCGGGGGGTGAGGCCGGCCAGCACGCTGGGCAGGGCGCCCTCCATGCCGGCCACGGCTACGATGACCCGGCAGCGGCGCAACGACTCCCGCTGGTCCAGCAACCGGTGCAGGCCGGCGATGCCCACGTCGCACAAACGCTCCACGGGATTGCCCATGACCTCGGCGCACACGGCGGCTTCCTCGGCCACGGGCAGGTCGGCGGTGCCGGCGCTGACCACGGCGACGGTGCCGCGCCGGCGGGGAGCGATGGGTGGGCCCAGGTGGGCCAGGCGGGCCACCGGCCGGTAGTCCAGGTCGGGGAAGGCCTCGCCCAGGGCCGCCAGCGCCTCCGGCGTCACCCTGGTGACCAGGACGGGGGCTCCGGCCGCGCGCAGCCGGGCGGCGATGGCGACCACCTGCTCCGGCGCCTTGCCGGGGCAGTAGATCACCTCGGGGAACCCCTGCCCCAGCCAGCGGTGGTGGTCCACCTTGGCAAAACCCAGGTCCTCGTAGGGCCAGGCGGCCAGGCGCTCCAAGGCGGATCCCGGGGTTAGGGTGCCTTCCCTGACCTGCTCCAGAAGCCCGAGCAGGGTGGAGCGGTCCATGAAAACCACGCTCCTTCCGGCCTGAATATAGCAGAGGCCCGCGGGAGCGTCAATTTAGACGAGAAGGAGACTGGCATTGGACTATTTGCACATCGCACGCCAACTGGCGCCGGGGGTGCTCCCCGTCCTGAGCGTCCTCGTGCTCCTCATCCTGGTCTGGATCACCGCGCTGCATCGGCGTCTGGCCCAGTTCACCCACCGCCTGGAGCGGCTGCGGCGCAACCGGGGCGTGCTGGAGATCGAGCGCACGCTGGATGAGCAGGCCGCCACGGTGGAGCAGGCCGAACGAGGGGTGGCCCAGCTGCGGCAGGAGATGGGCCGCTGCCTGCAGCAGGTGGGCATCATGCGCTTCAACGCCTTCGGGGAGGCCGGCAGCGACCTAAGCTTCTCGGTGGCGCTTCTGGACCGCAACGGGGACGGCTTGGTGGTTACCGGGCTGTGGGGGAGGGAGGAGAGCCGCGTGTTCGCCAAGCCGGTGCGGGAGGGGCGCTCCTCCTACCCGCTCTCCAAGGAGGAGGAGGAGGCCATCGCGGCGGCACGGCGCAACGGGGAGACTTGAGCGTCCCCGTCCTCCAGGGCCAGGCGCAGGCTCTGGGCGATCAGCCTGGCCATGGTGAGGACCAGATGCAGCCGGGTGTTCTGCAGGACGAAATACTCCATGAAACCGTCCACGTTCACGGTGCCGGTGACGTGCAGGTCGCCTACGGCGGGCAGGATCTTGTTCACCCCCGCCCCTGGCCGCAGGGCGCCGAAGCCGGCGGTGACGGTGCCCACCGCCTCCGAGCGGCCCAGGCAGGCGTCCACGGCCAGCACTAGGGGAGACGGCTGACGCCGGTGCAGTCCAGCGGCGACCTCCGCCAGGTTGGAGGCATGCACCGGCGCCTCCAGGGTACCGAGGATCTCCGCCCCTGCCGGGGGCCGCTCGTGCAGCAGGGTACCCACCAGCGGGCCCAGGGCGTCGCCGGTGGCCCGGTCGGTGCCGATGCAAAGGACGGTGAGTCCGCCCTCGCCGGATCGCCGGCTGTACCCCAGGGCGTGGCGCAGGAAGGAGGCCAGGATCAGGGCGCCGCGGCTGTCGTGCACGGCGACCCGGCACTCGCGCGGGACGGCGCCGGGATGCGGGAGTCCGGTAGGTGCCATCGCTGCCTCCCCATCGATCGCGGTGCTAGAAGCATATGGAGAAGCAGGCGCGGCTATACATGGGTGGGCGCCGGGCGCGGCCCAGCTTGCCGCCGCCGCTGCCGGGAAGCTACGGCCGGGCACCCGTTTCTTCCGGGCGCATTGCCGGAGTCGGTAAGGCTTGGTATAATGAAAAAAATCGTGGTCGAGTCGGGAGGAAGACTGGGTGCACGCAGGGACTCTACCCCGGCTGGGCGGGGCACCGCTGGCGCAGGAGGACCTGCCCGGTCTGCGGGCGGAGCTGGCCGCTGGGCCTGAGGTGACGCTGCTGCTGGTGGGCGAGGGCTTGGGCCGGGGGCCGGAGGATTTGGGCAGGAAGCTGATGCGCCTGCTGCTGGACTACCTGAGCCTGGAGGAGGCGCGGGTACGCCGGGTGCTCCTGGTGAACACCGGCGTGCGGCTGGTGGCACCGGAATCCCCGGTGCTGCCCCAGATGGCTTTGCTGGAGAGCAGGGGGGTAGAGTTGTGGGTTTGCGCGGATTCCCTGCGGTACCTGTCCCTTCAGCCCTGCGCCGGAACCGTCCTGGAGCTGGGGGAGCTCGCCAGGCGTGTCCTGGAGGCGGGGAGGCTGGTGGTGCTTTGAACCTGGTGCGCTACCGGGTGGGGGACGTGGTGCGGCTCAAGAAGGCCCATCCCTGCGGCTCCGATCTTTGGGAGGTCACCCGCACGGGAGTGGATTTCGTCGTGGTCTGCCGGGGCTGCGGGCGGCGGGTGATGGTGCCGCGGCCCAAGTTCGAGAAGAGCGTGCGCTGCATCGTGGAACGCCAGGCGGTGGATTGATTCCGCGGGCCGCAGCCGGCATTGCCAGGGGTGCGGGTGCGGTGCTATAATGATCTGCTGCGGCCCCAGGCTGCGGCGGGAGAGAGGCTCCGTTCCCCGCTCCGGCCTTCGGTCGGAGCCTCCCGGGAGGCATCCCGGGGAGTCCACGGGGAGGAGGTGAGAGAGAGCCTTTGCGTGCTTACGAATGTGTGGTGGTCCTGAAGCCGGATCAGGAGGAAGAGGTCCTGAACGGCACCGTGGAGCGGCTGTCAGCGGTGGTGACGGGTCAGGGCGGCACCCTGTCGGAGGTCAACCGATGGGGGAAGCGGCGGCTGGCCTATGAGATAGGGGGTTTCCGGGAGGGGTACTACCTCTTGCTCAAGTTCCAGGGAGAGGCCGGCGTGCCGGCGGAGTTGGAGCGGGTGCTAAAGCTCAGCGAGGACGTGCTGCGGCACCTGGTGGTCCGGGAGGGAGAGTAGCCGGGTCCCATAGGGGGGGTTGGGGATGCTGAACCGAGTGATCCTCATCGGCCGGCTGACCCGCAAGCCGGAGATGCGCTATACGCCAGGAGGAAAGGCGGTGGCGCACTTCGGACTGGCGGTGGACCGCCCGCGCCGCTCCGACGGACAGGAGGCGGGGGTGGACTTCATCGACATCAGCGTGTGGGAGAGGCAGGCGGAAGTCTGCGCCCAGCACCTGGACAAGGGCAGGTTGGTGGCGGTGGACGGTCGGCTGCAGATACGCAGCTGGGAGGGGCAGGACGGGCAGAAGCGGCGGGCCGCCGAGGTGGTGGCCCAGACGGTGCGTTTTCTGGACCGGCCGCGGGAAAGCGCGGCGGGAGACGATCTGGCCGGCCTGGGGGAGGAAGTCGTCCCGGGCGAGGATGTGTTGCCGTTTTGAGGAAGGAGGAGGAAGTTGCGCAAGGAGAAAGGCAAGCGCTCCCGCAAGCGGGCGTGCAGCTTCTGTGTGGATAAGATCGAGCAGGTGGACTTCAAGGAGGCCGTCAAGCTGCGGCGGTTCATCACCGAGCGCGGCAAGATCCTGCCGCGGCGCATCTCGGGAAACTGCGCGCGCCATCAGCGGCAGCTGACGGTGGCGATCAAGCGTGCCCGCAACGTGGCCCTCTTGCCGTTCACCATGGAGTAGCGGCAGGGAAACTCCCCCGTCTCGTGGAATATCCCCGCGAGGAGGGGGAGCCATTGCCGCCGGAGCAGGAGATCGACGTAGCCGGTAGGTTGGCTGGGGTGGAGTGGCTGAAGACGGAACTCCTGAGCGGGGTTTCGTCGGTTTTTCGCGCCCTGCAGCGGGAGCGGGAGGAGGAGGTGCTGGACGCCCTGGCGGCGGTGATCATCGCCGACTACGTGTTGGGACGCCGGCTGGGGATCCATTTCGTGCGCCTGGACCTGCGGGTGCGGGCGCGGCTTTCCGCCCTGATCGAAGGAGGACACGCGGTGGAGGAGGAGGGCGGCGACCTGTCCGCCCTGGCGCGGTTCTGGGAGGGACGTCGGGGAACGGCGGGGGAAGGGGGGGATGGAGGTTGAAGGTCATCTTGCGCCAAGATGTGGCCAGACTGGGACACCAGGGGGAGGCCGTGGAGGTCGCGGAGGGGTACGCGCGCAACTTCCTGCTGCCGCGAGGCATGGCGGTGGAGGCGTCGGCGGCCAATCTGCGCGTCCTGGCCCAGACGGCGGAACGGGAACGCCGCCGCCAGGAGCGGGAGCTGGACGAGGCGCGCACGGCGGCGGAGCGGGTCGGGGGGATGCACCTGCGCTTTCGGGTGCGTTGCGGGGAGGACGGCAAGGTTTTCGGAGCCGTGACCAGCAAGGATGTGGCTCAGGCCCTGGAGCGGGAATTGGGCACGGCCGTGGACAAGCGGCGGGTGGAGTTGGCGGAGCCGTTACGGGCCCTGGGGACGCGGGAGGTGTTGGTGCGCTTCCACGCCGCGGCGCCGGCACGGGTGATGGTGGAGTTGGTGCCGGAATGAGGTCCTCCCCGCGCCGGCGCGGTGCCGAAGCCCCCGAGGGAGTGCGGTCGGGCCGATGATGGACAAGATCTTGCCCCAGAGCGCGGAGGCGGAGCGCTCCACTTTGGGGGCCATGCTCCTGGACCCGGACGCGGTGGCCAAGGTGGCGGAGATCCTGCGGCCCGAGGATTTCTACTTGGAGGCCCACCGCCTGATCTACGAGCAGATGCGGGAGCTGTTCGGCCGGGCGGAACCGGTGGATCTGGTCACCCTGACCGAGGCGCTGCGGGCGGCGGGCAATTTGGACCAGGTGGGCGGCGTCGCCTTCCTGGCGGAGTTGGCCCAGTTCGTACCGACGGCGGCCAACGTGGAGCATTATGCCCGGGTGGTGGAGGAGAAGGCCCTCCTGCGCTCCCTCATCCGGGCGTCGGGGAAGCTGGTGGAGCGGGGCTACGCGGCCCAAGAAGAAGTAAGCCGCCTGCTGGAGGAGGCGGCGGCCACCATCGAGGAGCTGTCCCAGCGGCGCACCCAGCGCAGCTTCGCCTCGCTGAAAGAGGTGCTGTTGGAGTTTCTGGACCGGCTGGACACCCTCAGCCTGAGGCAGGGGATCACGGGGCTGGCCAGCGGCTTCCGCGACCTGGACCTTTTGACCTCCGGGTTTCAGCATCAGGATCTCGTGGTGGTGGCGGCGCGGCCCTCCATGGGCAAGACCACCCTGTGTTTGAACATCGCCGCCCAGGCCGCCCTGCAGGGGACGGCGGTGGCCGTCTTTAGCCTGGAGATGTCCCGGGAGCAGGTGGTGCAGCGCATCCTGGCAGGCGAGGCGGGGGTAGACGCCCAGCGGCTGCGCACGGGGACCCTGGACGAGGAGGACTGGCGGCGGATCACCGCGGCGTCGGGCCGTCTGGGCGAGATGCCCCTGTTCATCGACGACACGCCGGCCCTGTCCCCGCTGGAGCTGCGAGCCCGCGCGCGGCGCATCCAGGCCGAGGGCAACCTGGGCCTGGTGGTGGTGGACTACCTGCAGCTCATGCATGTGGGCGGCCGGCAGGAGAACCGGCAGCAGGAGATATCCTACATCTCGCGTTCTTTGAAGGCCCTGGCCCGGGAGATGGGGGTGCCCCTTCTGGCGTTGTCCCAGCTGTCCCGAGCCGTGGAGAGCCGCCAGGACCGCCGGCCGCTATTGTCGGACCTGCGGGAGTCGGGCAGCATCGAGCAGGATGCGGACGTGGTGATCTTCATCTACCGCGACGACTACTACAATCCGGACAGCGAGCGCAAGAACGTCGCCGAGCTGATCGTCGCCAAGCAGCGCAACGGCCCCACGGGAAGCGTGGAGCTGGTCTTCAAGGGGGAATGGGCGAAGTTCTTGAACCTGGAGCGCGCCGCCGGGGGGGTGCCGCCGGAGGCGGAGTGGGCATAGGCCGGCCTCAGCCGGAGTTTCGGCTGAGGGAAGACACCAGACGGTCAAAGGTCTGCCAGAAGTGGCGCGCCCATCCAGCCCAAGGGCGAGGCGCGGACTGCTGCGGCGGCGGCAAAGCGCCGATGACCAGACTGCCGAGCTGGCGGATGGCATCGGACAGGGGACCCGGATCGGGGTGCAGCACCAGGGGGCGGCCCGCCGTGAGGGCGGTGAAAGTGGCCTGGGGGTCGCTGGGTAGAGAGAAGGAGACGTTGGTGCCCAGGACGCGGTTGATGGTGTTGTAGGTGAAGCCCAGGGAGGAGTTGCTGCGGTTCAGGACCACCCGCACCTTCCCGGGCGCATAGTCCAGCTTGTTCAGCAGCACGTCCAGGGAGCTGCGGGCGTTCTCCAGGGATTGGACGTCGGGGGTGGTGACCAGGAAGATGGTGTCCGCCTGGTCCAAGGCGGTCAGGGTGGCGCGCCGGAAGCTGCAGCCCATGTCCACCACGATCCACGGGTACTCCCGGCGCAGGAGGGTGAGGATGCGGGCCACGCGATCCGGCAATCCCTGGGCTGGCGTGGGCAGGTTCTCCCCGTCCACCCGGGAGGCCCCTTCCCGGTCGGCGGGAGCGGCCAGAAGGTCCACGTGGGTGCCCACGGGGTGCTCCATGGCGTGGTGCAGCTTCGCCCGGTCGATATCGCCGTCCGCGCACAGGTCGGCCAGGGTCTGCTTGGGGCGCAGGCCGAAGAAGGTGGCCGCGCTGCCGAACTCCAGGTCCAGGTCCAAGAGGGCCACGCTGCGGCCGATCTGCCGGGCGATGGCGGTGGCCAGGTTGACCGAGAGGGTGGTCTTGCCCACGCCGCCCTTGGAGGAGAAGCAGGCCAGCACGTTGCTGGTGACGGCCGGCAGGGTGGGAGCGGCGGTCGGTGCGGTGGCGAGACCCAGGGCCTGCCGTAACTCCTGCACGTCCACTGGGCGGTGCAACAGGTCTTGGGCGCCCACCTGCAGGGCGGCGCGGGCGACTTCCACGTCGTCCCGATCGGTCAGGACCACCAGGCGGGTCTCGGTGGCTGCGAGGATGGAGGTTGCGGTCTCCACCCAACCGGGCTCCTCCAGGGCGGTGCTCAGGAACACCACCTGCGGCTTTAGCCACAAGACCAGCCGTGCCGCCTCCTGCCCGCTGTCCGCCTCGCCCACGATCTGGCTGGAGCCGAGCTGAGCCAAGGCGGAGCGCAGACTTTCCCGGGACCGGGGATCGGGATCGGCGAGGAAAGCGCTGAAACTCTTGTTCAAGATGTCACCTCCCGAGGCTATTTGATGCAGCCGTGTCGGAACCTCCCAGAGCGTTGCTGCAGTCGGACCACCAACTCGAAGATGAATTCCAGGAGCGTCGGCTTGTGACTCCAGTAGTCGCAGAGCCCACCCCGGGTCGTCGTTACCGCCAAGGCGTGGCGCAGGGCCCGTTCCACGCGGCCGGGCGTAGTCTTGTGACGTTGGGCGATCATCTCACACAGGGGTAAGAAGCCGGGCCAGGAGCGCTCCATGGTGTGGAGCAGCACCTCCCGCAGAAAGATGAAGCCCTTGATGTTGGCGGGGATGCCCAGCTCGAGCAGCAGGCAGGACGCTTCCTGGAAGAGCGGCGAGGCACTGAGGGGGCGGCGGGCCAAAAGCTGGGCGCAGCGGCGGAAGAGCACATCCCAGTCCAAGGGCTTGAGGAAAAAGTAGTCCACACCGGCGGCCGCGCAGTGGCCCAAGGTGTGTTCCGAACCGAAGTGGCTTGCCGCCAGCAGGACGGCCCCGGGAGCGGCAGAGCGGATGCGCCCCAGGGGGTCGCCGCCGCCGGGAAAGGGCAGGGCGGGATCCACCAGGATGGTGTCCGGCAAGAAACCGGCCAGCAGGGCCATGGCCTCCGGTCCGTCGTGGGCCGTGCCCACGAGAGAGAAGTCGGAATGGAGGACCAAGGCCTGCTGCAGGCTGCGGCAAAATCCCCGGTCGGGATCGGCACACACCAGCTTGTTGACGACCATTGCCATGTATTCCCAGTTCCTCATACCGAGCAAGATTTTGCGGGGAAAGGGTTGCCTAGGAGGGCAGTCCGTGTTATATTTTTTTACGAAAGGAATAGGTGAGCAATGTTAAAAAGTCCCACAATTAACTTTAGACCGTAACCGCCCGGCCTGTCAAGGTCTTTCGGACGGTTTTACGAAATTAAGATGGGGAGGGGAAGCCATGAACATCGCGCGGCAAGTCAACCTTCTTTTCCGAGTCTTCCTGAGCCCGGACGGCGACGAGTATACCCTGCAGGAGGTGTCGGAGGCGACGGGGGGGCGCATTTCTCCCGGCTATCTGTCCCTGCTGCGGAGCGGCAAGCGAAACAACCCCAGCGCGCAGGTGGTGCATGCCCTGGCGGAGTTCTTCCAGGTCCCGGCGGGGTTCTTCTTCGGTGAGGGTCTGCCGGAACCCGAGGGGGACCAGACCGGTCAACTGGAAGAGGCCCTGGAGGATCCGCTGATCAAGAAGATCGCCCTGCGCAGCCACGGCTTGAACAGCGAAACGAAGAAGCTGGTACTTTTGATCCTGGAGCGGGAGAAGCGGCTGGCGGAGATGCAGGGGCGGTCAGCCGGAGACTGATGGAGGAGGGGTGACGCTCAGGATGCGCAGCTCCATCGAAATCCGCAGGCTGGTGGATCGCCGGATCAAGGCGCTGCACCTGGGGGAGGATTTCGATGCGTGGCGGTTCATACAGGCTTACAGCCGGGCCAAGGGGATCAAGACCAAGCTCAGCCCCATCGTGGTTCCAGCCGAGGCTCCCGATTTTTTCGGCGCCTATGTCCGCATGGGGGAGCAGAGCATCATCGCCTTCCGGGTGAACACCTCCTGGCTGCACCAAAACCGCATCCTCGCCCACGAGGGGGGCCACCTGCTCCTGCACGAGCCGCTGCAGGGAGAGGTGCTGATGCGGGGGATGAGCCGGGCCGCCCAGGAGGAGCGGGAGGCGGAGGTCTTCGCTTCCTATCTGCTGGAGCGCATGGCCTCGGGAGCGTTGGTGCTGGAGCCTGTACGGCGGCCGCGCGTCGCCAACATCTCCTACACGCTGGAGGAGTTCTTCGCGTCCCTCCGGGGAAAGGGAGAGGGATGACCCCGATGGAGGGCGCCACCGCCGCAGTGGCGCTAAGCGCGGTGGCGGCTGCCTATGTCAGCCTGCGCCGCAACGGGGACGCAAACGGTCACCGGGAGTACCGGGGGACCGCCTTGGCCTACCCGCTCTTGGCGGGCGCCCTGCTCGGCTTCTTGGGTGCCCGGGAGGATCCCGCTCTTGCCCCCTATCTGGTGCTGGTTGGCGGCGGGGCGCTGGTGGGGGCGGTGGCCGCCCTGTGGCGCTTCATCGCGGAATTGTCCCCGAGCCACGGTCGTTTCCTGCCGTTGGTGCGCAACCATGCGGTGGCGACATGGCTTTTGATGTCGGGGGCCTTTGCGCTGTACCCGATCATCCTGCGCGGTCCCGGCGGTCCGGAATGGGATCGGCTGCTGTTCGGGGCAACCAGCGGCTGCTTTCTGGTGGGCTACGCGGGATGGGCGGCGGTGATCTTCTTCCGCTGCGGCAAGGAGGTCTTCCTGCCGACCAATGCCCTGCGCTCCTACGCCCTGGCCGGCGGGTTTGCCGCCGTGGCGGCGGCCTCCGTGGGGCAATTCACCGTCTTGGCCCTGCGCGGTCCGGGGTGGGCGGGCGGACCGGTAATGTGGCTGAACCTGGGCGGCGTCTTCCTGCTGGCGACGGGGGTGCTGATGCCCATGGCCTGGGAGCGCCACCTGAACGCCTTCCTGGAGCGGGTGTACTGGGCGCGCTACGCTTACGAGGACATCCACAACGTGCTGGCCGCCATCAATGACCGTCTTCCCCTGATCCTGCCACGGCGGGATGCCCTGGCTATGGAGCTGACCCGGGGACTTTGCGACCTTTTGGACCTGCCGCCGGGGGAGCGCAACCAGACCTTGGAGGCGGCGGCCATCACCACCTTTCAGGCCAGCGTCCTGACGGAGGAATTGGACTCTTCCGGCGGTCGGGACGCCGAGTTGAACTGGGAGTACCTGTCCCCGGCGGCGGCCCTGCGCTCGGATGTCTACTTCTATGCCCGGGTGGGAAGGATCTTGAGCCAGGTGGACCACCTTTACGGAGGCGGCGACGGCCACACCCTGCGGGGAGAGGCGTTGCCCCGGGGCAGCCGGATCCTGCGGGTGGTCCGCTACTACGTGGAGCACCGCGAGGATCCCCGGGTGCTGGAGCAGCTGGTGCGCGGCAAGGGCCGGGATTTCGATCCGCGGGTGGTGGACGGCTTGCAGGAGCTCCTGGGGGTGCGGGAGGCGCCGGCGCAGGCCGGGAACCCCGAGCGCGCCCAGCGGCTTTACTCTTGATCTCTCGATCGAACGCCTTCCCAAAGCGGCTCCCTTCTGCTATCATAACCATGGCCGCAGCTCGACAACGTCAGTTTTAAGGAGGCGAAGCCCAAGAGGATGCCTGTGCCGGGAGCACAGGCATTTTGGGCGGGCGAGCTATGCCGTCAGTGGTGGTGGTGGGCGCGCAGTGGGGTGACGAGGGGAAGGGCAAGATCACGGACTACCTGGCGCAGAAGGCCGACATGGTGGTGCGGCACCAGGGCGGATCCAACGCCGGGCACACCGTGGTGGTGGAGGGGCGGGAGTTCAAACTGCACCTGATCCCCTCGGGCATCCTCTATCCGGACAAGATCTGCGTCATCGGCAACGGCGTGGTGATCGACCCCCAGGTGCTGATCGAGGAATTGGAGTACCTGCAGGGCCGGGGAGTGGACACCTCGCACCTTCGGATCAGCTCCCGGGCCCACGTGATCCTGCCCTACCACAAGATGTTGGACGGGCTGGACGAGGACCAGAAGGGCAAGGACCGCATTGGAACCACCCGGCGCGGCGTGGGTCCCGCCTACATGGACAAGGATGCGCGGGTGGGTATCCGGGTGGTGGACCTTTTGGATCCGGAGGAGTTCCGCGTCCTCCTGTCGCGGAACCTGGAACAGAAAAACCGCCTCCTGCGGCGGGTGTACGATGTGGACGGCTTCGACGAGCAGCAGATCCTCGAAACCTATCTGGCCTACGCCGAGCGGTTGCGACCCTTCGTGGTGGACGGCCCCAGCGTGATCAACGAGGCGGTGGCCCGGGGGGCCAACGTCCTGTTCGAGGGGGCCCAGGGAACCCTTTTAGACATCGATCACGGCACCTATCCCTACGTGACCTCCTCCCACCCCGTGGCCGGCGGGGCATGCATCGGCGCCGGCGTGGGACCGACCAAGATCACCGAGGCCATCGGGGTGGTCAAGGCGTACACCTCCCGGGTGGGCGACGGTCCCTTTCCCACGGAACTCACCGACGCCACGGGGGACTGGATCCGTGAGCGCGGCCAGGAGTACGGGACCACCACCGGGCGGCCCCGCCGTTGCGGCTGGCTGGACGCGTGCATCGTGCGCTACGCCGCGCTGGTCAGCGGGCTGACCGGGCTGGCGGTCACCCGCTTGGACACGCTGGGCGGACTGCCTAAGGTGAAGATCTGCGTGGCCTATCGCTTGGGGGAAGAGATCGTCCGTGACTTCCCGGCCAGCCTCAAGATCCTGGAACGGTGCGAGCCGGTGTACGAGGAGTTGGAGGGCTGGCCGGCGGAGCTCCCGGGGGTGACCGGCTTCTCCCAGCTGCCTGCGGCGGCGCGCCACTACCTGCGCCGGCTGGAGGAGCTGACCGGGGTGGAGATCGACCTTCTGTCCATCGGCCGTGAGCGGGGGCAGACCCTGGTGCGCCGGGAGGTCTTCTGGGGGGGGCGGCCTTAGGGGCGCCAGCCATCCAGCACCGCACGGTGGCGGGGGCACAGCCGGGGCGACGGGTGGGCCAAGAGGTCGGATTGGTGATGGGCGTTGTACAGGGCGCAGTTATGCTCGGCGCAGAAGGGATCGCCCGTGAGGCGGTAGAATACGGCCTGCAGGAGGTAGCGGACCGAGAAGAGGGGCACTCGCGGGTCGTCGGGGCGGATGAGGCGCGAGCGCAGGTCCTCCGGGATGGCGCCGTCGGGCCAGGAGTCGAAGCCCCATGCGGCCAGCTGCCGGCGCAGCAGGTGGTATTCCCGGGGTCCCGCCAGGGCTTCGGAGGGCCCCCGCAGGGACAGCAGCACGGCGGCTCCGAAGAGGGCGGCGCGGGCGTGGAAGCGCCGCTCCGCCTCGTCGAAGGTGCCGATGAGCATATCGGTGAGGAACACCGGCAGGAGGCCGAGCCTCCGGTCCGGGGGGGACAGGCGGTCGCGATGGATGTCGGCCACCGCGACCGCGTCGTACAAAAGGGAGGCGCTGCGTCCCCGGTTGAGATGGGCTTCCTCATAGGCCACCTCGCCGGGCAGCGGCTCCCGCGGCGCCCAGGGACGGCCAGGATCGAGCACCCGGGCGCCGGCCAGGCCACGGGCCGCCGAGGGGTCGTCGGCCAGGGGAAAGGGTCGCAAGGTCACCGGGAAAGGAAGCACCCTGGCGGCCAGGGCGGCCAACTCCTCCGGCACCGGGCAGGCGGGGTCGGCCGGGGCGAAGAGCAGGATCCGGATCAAAGGAGAGCGGCCGCCGCCGCAGCCACCTTTCGTCCCGACAGGAGCATGGCCCCGAAGGTGGGGCCCATGCGGGGCAGGCCGTAGGCGGTGGCCACGGCCATGCCCGCGACCAGGAGGCCCGGGTGCACCTCGCCGGTGTGCTCCACCACCAGGTCTTCCGATTGCTCCACCCACATGGCCCCGTAGCCGGGCGACTTGAACAGGCCCCGCTCTTCCAGCTTGCGCACCACGCAGGCGTCGTGGCCGGTGGCGTCCACCACCAGCCGGGCCTCCATGGCCACCGGGTCCACGCAGGTGATTTCCCGGGGCAGGGCGTTCACCGGGGTCCAGTTGATCACCGTGCCGGACACGCGCCCTTCGCGCAGCACCAGGTCGTCGAAGGAGGTCATGTTGACCACCTTGACCCCGGCGTCGCAAGCGGCGGCGATCAGTTTGGAGCAGGCGTGGGGACCGTCGGTCAAGTAGAGGCCCGGGGCGGCCTGCTCGTAGGGGATGGCCAGCTCGTCCAGGACCTCTTGGGCCGGAGCGCGCACGGTCACCTTGTTCATCAGGTAACCGCCGATCCAAAAACCGCCGCCCAGGTAGTTGTTGCGCTCCACCAGCAGCACCCGGTGCCCCTGGGCGGCCAGGTCGCGTCCCGCCATCAGCCCGCTGGGTCCCGCTCCCACGATGAGCACATCGCTTTCGGTGTAGGCTTCGAACTGGCGCAGGAAGCCTCCTACGATGGCGCGGGTCACGTCCTTCTCGGACACGGGATGGAAGATCGGCATGGAAAACTCCTCCTTTTATCGTCTGTGGCCGAGGGGAGGAGAGCGAAAGGGCTGCCGCGCCGACGGCAACCCTCAGAGCAAACGATGCCCGAAGGACATCGCTTTGCCGCTTCCGTACGCCGGTATTACCCGGTTCACGTTCCGAGGGTTTTGGGATGGACCTCTTCTCAGCCCGAAGGCTCCCCTAGCGGCCGCTATGCGATTGGGGACAGTGTAGCATGCCGGGGGGGAGGGCCGTCAATAGGCAAAAAGGATCAGTTGACAGCCGCCCGTCCAGGCCTTAAAATATGGGGCGGCGACATAGCGGAAAAGAGGTGGGGGTCGATTGGGGCTTGCTTTGTGATCTGGAGCACAAGGCCCTTCGCGACCCCTTTTCCGTTTTGACCGTCATGCGGGAGTCATCATGCAGGAGGCGAATGCGGGGTTGGCGCACATCGACCTGGGTCTGATCTTGGTTCTTTTGATCCTGGGATTCGGAGCGGGCTTCCTCTCGGGTCTGTTTGGGATCGGCGGTGCGGTGGTGATGATCCCCATGCTTTTGTACGTGCCGCCGCTGTTGGTGCATGTGGGCCTGCCGAAGCACGAGGTGTACGCCATCAGCATCGCGCCGGTCTTCTTCGCCAGTCTCTCGGGGATGATGGTCCACCGCAAAAACAGGTTCTTGAGCGGCAAGTTGGCGATGTACATGGGCGGGGCCACCTTGATCGGCTCCCTGGCCGGCGCCCTGGTATCCGGATCCATGCACGGGAGCTTGCTGAACATCGTCTTCGCCGTGCTGGCGCTGCTGGCGGCGGTGGTGATGTTCATTCCCAAGCATGAGGAGGACGGGCCGGTGGATCCGGATCGGGTGAGCTTCAACCGTGTTCTGGCGATGTTTTCCGCCCTGGTCATCGGGGTCATGGCGGGGCTGGTGGGAGCGGGCGGCGCCTTTCTCCTGATTCCCGTGATGATCTACCTGCTGCGCATCCCCACCCGGGTGACCATCGCCACCTCCCTGGCCGTGGCCATGGTCTCGGCCAGCGCCACCTTGGTGGGCAAGATCGCCAGCGGCCAGATGCACTACCTGGCGGCCGCGGCTCTGGTTGTCGGATCCATACCGGGGGCCCAGCTGGGCGGCAACACCAGCAAGAAGATGGCGGCGCAGGTTCTGCGGGTATCCCTGGCGGTGGTCATCACGCTGGTGGCGTTCCTCATGTGGGACAACGTGCTGGCCACGACGAAATTGTGAGACGCTCCCGCCGCGGCGGGGGAGCCCGGGATGACGCGGGAGGCGGGGTGAAGGCCCCGCCTTTTTGTGCCGGCAGGAAACGCGCCGCGATGCTGCGAAGCTTGTCGTGGGGGGAAACGCCATGGTTTTGACGCTGGTGGCCCTGGTGGCCTTGGCCGTCCTGGCGGCGGGAGGGATCTTGGCCCGGTGGGTGCTGCTGCGGGAGCCGGGCGACGCGCGCATGCAGGCCATCGCCCGGGACATCCAGGAGGGTGCCGCCGCCTTTCTGCACCGCCAGTACCGCACCATCGCCGGGGTGGCCGGAATAGTCGTCGTGCTCCTGGGAGGGCTTTTGGGCTGGCGGGAGGCGCTGTATTTCCTCCTGGGCGCCCTCTCGTCCGGGGTGGCCGGGTACATCGGGATGGGCGTGGCGGTGCGCTGCAATGTGCGCACGGCCTGGGCGGCCCGTAGCGGCTTGGGCGCGGCCCTGCAGGTGGCGGTGCGCGGGGGAGCCGTGACGGGACTGAGCGTGGTGGGATTGGCGCTTTTGGGTTTGGCGGCGCTTTTGGCCTGGTCCGGGGGCGACCCCGCCGCCCTGCTGGGGTTCGGCTTTGGCGGGAGCCTCATCAGCATCTTCGCCCGGCTCGGCGGAGGGATCTACACCAAGGCAGCCGACGTGGGGGCGGACCTGGTGGGCAAGTTGGAGGAGGGCATCCCCGAGGACGACCCTCGCAACCCGGCGGTGATCGCGGACAACGTGGGGGACAATGTGGGAGATGACGCGGGCATGGCCGCCGACCTGTTCGAAACATATGCGGTCACGGCCATCGCCGCCATGGTGCTGGGCCACCTGCTCTTTCCGGATCAGGCGGCGGCCGTATGGTATCCCCTGGCCCTGGCCGCGGTGGCGGCGCTGGCCTCCCTGGCCGGGATCCTGGCCATCGCCGCGCCGGCGGGCCGGATCATGAACGGCGTCTATCGGGGAGTGGCCGTGACCTTGGGCCTGACGGCGGTGGGCTTCTACGCCGTCACCCGGGCGCTGCCGGCGGGGATGCCGCTCAGCGGGGTACAGCTGCTGGCGGCGGCCCTGGTGGGCCTGGGAGTGACCCTGGCCCTGATCCTGAGCACGGACTATTTCACCTCGGCCGCCTTCGCGCCGGTGCGGTCCATCGCCGGCGCCTCCCGAACCGGCCACGCCACCAACATCATCACGGGGCTGGCGGTGGGCATGGAGAGCACCGCGCCGCCGGTGTTGATCATTGCCCTGGGGATGTTGGCGGCTTACGGCGTGGCCCAGCCCTTCGGGTTGTACGGAGTGGGCGTGGCGGCGGTGGCCATGCTTTCCCTGGCCGGCCTGGTGGTGGCCATGGACGCCCTGGGCCCCATCGCGGACAACGCCAGCGGCATCGCCCAGTTGAGCGGGGAGGAGGCGGCCATCCGGGCGGTGACCGATCCCCTGGACGCCTTGGGCAACACCACCAAGGCCATCACCAAGGGATACGCCATCGGTTCGGCGGGATTGGCCGCCATCGTTTTGTTCGCGGCGTTCACCCAGCGGCTGGACCACCTAGCCGGAAGGCCGCTGACCTTCAGCCTGGGGGACCCGCTGGTGATCGCGGGCCTCTTTCTGGGCGGCATCCTGCCTTTTCTGCTGGCCTCCTTCAGCCTGAAGTCCGTGGGACGGGCCGCCGCCGCGGTGGTGGAGGAGGTGCGCCGTCAGTTCCGGGAGACGGCGGGCCTGCGGGAGGGCCGGGTCAGACCCGACTACGCGCGGGCGGTGGACATCGTGACCCGCACGGCCCTGCGGGAGATGATCGTGCCCGGAGTCCTGCCCGTACTGGCACCCGTGCTGGTGGGTTTCACCCTGGGTCCCGTGGCCCTGGGCGGGCTCCTGGTGGGCGCCATTGTGACCGGCATCTTCCTGGCCATCCAGATGACCAACGGCGGCGGCGCGTGGGACAACGCCAAGAAGTACATCGAGGAGGGCAACTACGGCGGCAAGGGGACGGCGGCGCATGCAGCGGCGGTGACGGGGGACACGGTGGGGGATCCGTGCAAGGACACGGCGGGTCCGGCCATCAACCCCATGATCAAGATCCTGAACGTGGTGGCCCTGCTGCTGGCACCGGCCCTCGCGGCGATGTTCCTGCGGCGCTGACGCCCCCGGGGACCTCATGCATGGCAAAGCCAAAGGATGGGAACACTTCCTGCACACCTTCTGAAGAGGAGTGGGCAGCCATGGACTGGTCTGGGCAAGGGGCGTCGCAGGGAGTGGCGGGGAAGGATTGGGACGCGGGGGCCCTGGCCCGCGAGGCGTGCGAGGAGCTGGAGAACTGCCGGCGGTACTTCGAGAGCGTCAGCGATCCGGATCTGGTGGAGCAGGCCATCTTTCTTCTGAACGCCGCGGAGCGGCGCTACGTGTACCTGCTGAAGCAGGCCCGGCGCTAGGCATAGGCCGGCGGGTGGTCCCGTAGGATGGTCGGGGGGATCACCCTGAACCACGCCTTGCTCGGACTGTATGTCCCGGCCGCCCTGGGGGCGCTGCTTTTGTTGCGCGCCTTGCGTCGTCCCCTGGGCTGGATGCTGCGTTTGGCGTGGCGCGCGGCGGTGGGAGGGGCGGTCATCTGGGTCCTGGACCTGGCTGGGGCGTCCCTCGGGGTGCATGTAGGCATCAACCCCCTGACCGTCCTCCTGGTGGGGGTCTTGGGCTTGCCCGGCCTGGCCCTGCTGGTGGCGCTGCGGGTGTGGATGCCTTGACCGCGCCGGCCCCCTTTGCTAGACTGGTGTCAATGCTCGGGAACGGGGTGACGGGGTGGCACAGGTCCGGGTCCGGTTTGCGCCGAGTCCCACGGGGTCTCTGCATGTCGGCGGTGCCCGCACGGCGCTCTTCAATTGGCTATTCGCCCGCCACCACGGCGGCCGCATGGTGCTGCGCATCGAGGACACCGACCGCTCGCGTTCTCGGGAGGAATCGGCCCGCGGGATTCTGGAGGGAATGCGCTGGCTGGAGCTGGACTGGGATGAGGGACCGGAGCGGGGGGGAGACTACGGGCCCTACTATCAGTCCCAGCGCCTGCCGGTGTACCGGGAATACCTGCACCGACTGGAGGAGGCGGGCGCGGTCTATCCCTGCTACTGCACGCCTGAGGAGCTGGCGGCGCGGCGGGAGGAGGCGCGACGGGCGGGGCGCCCCCCGCGCTACGACGGGCGCTGCCGCGCGCTCTCCCGGCAGGAGCGTTCCGACCGGGAAGGGCGGGGCATCGAGCCCGTGCTGCGCCTGCGCGTTCCCGCGGCGGGGGCCACGGTGGTGGACGACCTGATCCGGGGCTCGGTGAGCTTCGAGAACGCCGTGCTGGACGATTTCATCCTCTGGAAGTCCGACGGCATGCCCACCTACAACTTCGCCTGCGTGGTGGACGACGCGGCCATGCGCATAAGCCACGTGGTCCGGGCGGAGGAGCACCTGTCCAACACTCCCAAACAACTGCTGCTCTATGCGGTCCTGGGGGAGGAGCCGCCGCGCTTCGCCCATGTGCCCATGATCCTGGCTCCCGACCGGTCCAAGTTGTCCAAACGGCACGGAGCCACCTCGTTGGAAGAATTCCGGCAGCAGGGCTTTCTGCCGCAGGCCATGGTGAACTACCTGGCCCTTCTGGGCTGGTCGCCCGACGGGGTGACCGAGAAGATGGACCGCGGCTTCATGGTGGCGCATTTCGACCTGGGGCGGGTGACCCACAATGCCGCCGTCTACGACGTGCAGAAGCTGACCTGGCTCAACGCCATCTACCTGCGGGAGATGGCGGTCGCCGCTTTGGCCCGGGCCGTGACGCCCTTCCTGCGGCGCGCCGGGTTGATCCCGGAGGAGTTGGCGGGACCGCAACAGGAGTATTTGGAGCGGGTGGTGGGGCTTTTACGGGAACGGGCCCACACCCTAGAGGAGCTGGCCGCCTTGGCCGACTACTTCTTCCGCCCGGTGGAGGGCTACGATGAGAAGGGTGTGCGCAAACACTTTCGGGGGGAGGGGGCGGCCGAGCTCTTGGCCGCCGTGCGGGAGCGCCTGGCGGGGGCGGAGGAATTCACGGCCGCGGCGCTGGAGGCCGCCTTCAGCGACTTGGCCGCGGCGCGGGGGGTGCCGCGGGGAGCGTTGATCCACCCGGTGCGTCTGGCGGTGACGGGCCGCACGATGGGGCCGGGTCTGTTCGAACTGCTGGAGCTGCTGGGCCGCGAGCGGGTGCTGGACCGGCTGGCGCGGGCGCAGCGCTGGTTGGAGGAAAACGTGGTATAATTCGGGGAGAGAAAATAACAAGGAAGGTGGATGGCATGGCTCAGGTGCGCGTGCAGCCGGAGGCGGGAGAGTTCGTGCGCAAGAAGGGCGGCGTGCTGACCGTGTTGGCGCCGGTGGTCCTAAGCGGCGGCTGAGGGGGCGGCAGCGTCATCCCGGCTTCGGTGAAGCTGGGCCGCCCGGCGCAGGAGGAGGGCTACGAGCGCTGCGAGGTGGATGGGGTGCAGGTATTCATGCCCCGCGGGTTGCCGGTGCTGCCCGAGGGAGTGGAGATCCGCACGCGGCGCATCCTCGGGTTCTCCAGCCTGACGGTTTCCGGGGTGCAACTGCCCGCAGCCTGCGTGGATTGCCGCTGAGAAACGGCTTGCCCCCCGGCCGGGGCCGTGCTATAATAGGCGGCGCGCTGGGGAGTAGTGTAAAGGTAGCACTACAGATTCTGGCTCTGTCAGTGAGGGTTCGAATCCTTCCTCCCCAGCCAGCGATGCGGCCCAATCGTCTAGAGGCCTAGGACGCCGCGCTCTCAATGCGGTAACACGGGTTCGACTCCCGTTTGGGCCACCACACATTTCCTGCTTGACACGGCCCAGCGGCCGTGTTAAAGTTAGCCCCTGTCGGATCCCTTGGTCTTTGAAAACCAAACAGCGCGCTTGAAGTGAGCGAGGCAACGAACCGTGCTTAACGGAGAGTTTGATCCTGGCTCAGGACGAACGCTGGCGGCGTGCTTAAGACATGCAAGTCGAGCGAGGCCCGGGGG
>JAJZIM010000072.1 GCA_021810565.1 Bacillota bacterium | reverse complement strand
CGGGAGAGTAGGCCGTCGCCAGGAACTTTATTTTGCGGGCAAGCCGCGGGCAACGAATGTCCGCGGCTTGTCGCATGGAAGGGGAGAACGGGGTGGGCAACAACTGGGTGCGACCGACCGCGTGGGAGCGGGCGGTCAACCGAGGTGTGTGCACACATCTGTCAGTGCGCCAAGCTGCCATCCAGCCGGTTCACACCCCTTGCTCCTTGCGGTACAGTTCGTAGCAGGTCAGGCACCAGGTGACCTGCGGCCGGCCCGCGCCGTCCACCTCCACCACCACCTGGTCCCGGCTGGGCTGGCCGCACATCCCGCAGGGGGCTGCCTGTTCCAGGCGCACCCGCTCACCGATCCGGGCGGAGGGGCTTCTTGCGGCCAAACGCGGATCGTAGACCATCGGATCCCACCTTCCTCTCTCTTTCTCTCTGTCTATTCGCCGCCGACTCAGGATTGCCTGCCGACGGGTCACTCCCGGCGCCGTTCCACCACCATGGTGCAGGTGGCGCCGCCCTCGGCGATGGTCTCGGTGAAGCGCAGGGTCAACTCCGGGGAGACGCTCACCGCGCCGTGGTCCACGGGGTTGGCCAGGGCGCAAAGCTCGGCCACCTCGGAGTCCGAGGCCCCCAGTTCCCGCCAGGCATCCACCAGGGGGCAGCGGTGAAAGGCCTGCACGGCCCGCTCTTCTCCAGCCTCCAGCACCTCCCGGGCGAAGGCCAGGGTGCCGGCAACGCGGCGCTGCGCCTCCAGAAACGCCGCGGGGGTCGGCTGGGGCCCGGCTTGCCGGGCCTTGCGCACCCCCAGTTCGAAGGTCACCCGGCGCACCACGGCGGGGAAGTCCACCTCCGGATGCGTCCGGGCCATCTCCCGCACCAAAATGGCCAGCAACTGCGCCCGGTCGGCGATGGCGGAGCGTATCGCCGCGGTGAACTGGTCGGCGGTGAACCGATCTTCAGGCATGCATCAGCCACTCCTTGCATTTTTTGTGGGAAGGGTTGCGCCGGTGCCATGTCGAATGGTGGCAGCATATAGGCATCATGAGAAGGGGGGGGGCGGACGGTGCCAGCACAAACCGTATCGACACCGGAGGACGCCGGCAACTCTTGGCTGGAGACCAGGCTTTGGGCCAAGATCCTCCTCTACGGGATCCTGCCGGTGGCGGCGGTGGTGCTGACCCTGGCGGTACCCAGCTTCCCGCTCTTGTACATCCTGTTCTTCGGCGTGCTGCTCGATTCCTTCTACTACGGCCTGCGGGAATCGGCCGGCCGGGCCTCCATGGCGGTGGCGGCCATGGTCGGCTACCTCACCTACGGCTACATGAGCCGGACCCTGAATCCCATGTGGCTGTTCCATCTGCCCTTCCTGTTGGCCGGCACCATCCTGCTGGCCACGCTGATCGACCGGCAGCGCCGCCGGCTGGCGGTCCTCCGGCGGATGGCGGAGGAGGCAGGTCGGCGGGCCAAGCACAGCGAGGGGTTGTGTGAGCTGGGCCTGCGCCTGGCCTCGGGGTTGGAGCACCGGGAGGTTTTTCGGGAGGCGGCGGAGCGCACGCGGGAGTTCTTCGGGGCGGACACGGTGTACATAGCCTTCAGCAACGAGTTCCAGGAGGAGACGGAGGTGTGGGTAGCCGACCGGGAGAAGACGGAGGTGCACGTCGCCGCCGGGACGGCCCAGATGCTGTCCCGGGCGCGTGCCCTGGTCTCGGTCCCCCTGGTCAGCCGGGGAAGGGTTCTGGGTTCCCTGGCGGTGGTGCGTCAGCCGGCCGTCGGTTTCGACGCCGCCCAGACGTCCCTCCTGCAGCGGTTGGCCGGGCAGATCGCGGTGGCGGCGGACAACGCGCACCTGTACGCCGCGGCCAGGAACGCGGTGGAGCTGGAGGAGCGAAACCGCTTGGCCCAAGAGGTGCACGACGGCATCGCGCAGACGGTCAGCTTCCTGGGCATGCGGCTGAAGACGGCGCGCAGCAAGCTGGCCTGCGGCGGCCCCGGCGAGGCGGCACCGGTCTTGGAGGAGTTGGAGGACGAGGTGCGGCGACTGCATGCGGAGGTGCGCCGCTCCATCGCCGAGTTGCGGTTGCCCGTTACCGTGGGGCCGGGGATGATGGAGAGCCTGAACAACTATCTGTACGAGTTCTCGCGCACCCACCAGTTGGCCACCGAACTGGTCATCGCCGACGGCGCTGACATCACGCGGCTGCACCAGGCGGAGCGGCTGCACTTGGTGCGGGTGCTGCAGGAGTGCCTGGCCAACGTGGCGAAGCACGCCCAAGCCAGTCGGGTCAAGGTGGCGGTGGAAGCAAGCCGCGGCGAATTGCAACTGCGGGTGGAGGATGATGGCTGCGGCTTCGATTCCGCCGCCCTGCCGTCCGGCCAGCATTACGGGATGCAGATGATGCGGGAGCGGATGGAGGCGGTGGGGGGCGAGCTGCGGGTGAGCAGCGTTCGGCAGCGGGGAACCCAGGTGGCGGCGGTTTTCTCCTATCGGCGGGAGGAGGAACGATGATCCGGGTGCTCCTGGCGGACGACCACGGCCTGTTCCGACGGGGCGTGGCCGCCATTCTGCAGGAGGACCAGCGGCTGAAAGTGGTGGGCGAGGCGCGCCACGGGGCGGAGGCCGTGGACCAGGCCATGCGACTGCGACCGGACGTGGTGCTGATGGATCTGGACATGCCCTTTTTGGACGGGATCCACGCCACGCGCCAGATCAAGGGCGCTTTGCCGGAATGCCGGGTGGTGGTGCTTACCTACCTTGAGGAGGATGAGAAGCTTTTCGCGGCCGTGCGCGCCGGCGCCGACGGCTACCTGTTGAAGGACCTGGACCCGAGCCAGTTGCCGGAGGCGGTCTGCGCCGTGGTCCGGGGCGAGGCGGCCCTGCCGGGACGGCTGGCGGCCAGGATCCTGCGGGAGTTCGCCCGGGGAAGCGAGGGGCCGCGAAACGCCGAGGGGGGAGAGGAGCTGACCCCCCGGGAGCGGGAGGTCCTGCAATTGGTGGCGGAGGGCAAGAACCGGCGCGAGATCGCGCGGCAGCTGGTGATTACCGAGAACACGGTGAAGGTGCACCTGCACCACATCATGGAGAAGCTGCACCTGAAGGACCGGGTGGAGCTGGCCGTGTACGCCCTGAAGGGGTCCCGCCGTCCGGACTAAGCCGGACGGCTTAGAAAGATAAACCCAGGGCGTATGGCTCTCGGAGCTTAATTATCTTATGATTCGGGAAAAAGCCGTTGCGTGTTCCGCCGGGGGGAGGTGAAGGATCGTCGCGGAAACGGCGGCAAGAGAAAAAAGGCGCGCCGCAAACACAAATGAGATAAGTGGGGGGATGGCATTCATGCGACGATGGGGTTACTATCTGGCGGCGGCGGTCCTGACGGCCGGCGTCGTTGCCGGTTGCGGGCCGGCACCCACGGCGGCCCCGGCCGCCAAGGCTCCGGCGAAGCACGGTTTCATCGTCACCGGGACCGCGAAGAACATATATAAGATCGACCCCGTGACCTACCAGGCCATGAAGATACCCTACGATCCGGCGGGAAACACCTTCATCGTGGCCGTGGGACCCCGACACCGGCGCGCCTTCGTGCCGGACATGGCGGGGCACGTCTACGTGCTGAACCTGAAGACGGGGGCGACCATAGCCGTGTTGCCTGCCCCCAAGGGGGCCGACATCGCCCGCTTCACGCCGAACGGCAAGGAGCTTTGGGTGACGGGGGCCAGCAAGCAGGGCGTGGGCTTCACCGAGGTTTACAACCCTGCCACCTTGAAACTGATCAAGAGTATTCCCGGCGTGGGCCCTGAGAACATCAAGGGCTTCCTGGTCTTCTCCACCGATGGCAAGTATGCCTTCATCTCGGGCTTCCATCCCATGCATTACATCGATGTGGTGGATACCAAGACCTTCAAGCTGATCACTAAGATCCCCGGCGGGGGCTACGTGGATGGGGTGCTGCAGCCGGACGGGAAGCTCTTGTGGGGCTTCAACATCTACACCGGCATCGTGCATCTCATCAGCACCACCAGCCTCAAGCAGGTGGGGACGATCGCGATGCCCAGCGAGGCCTGCCCCTATTGGAACCCCTCCATCGGCACCAAGTTCTTCACCGGCTACATGCAAGGCTGGGTGGGACCGGGCGGCCAGCATATGTACAACGGTGCCTACGACGGGCGGGTGGTACAATTCAACATCGCGAAGCAGCAGGTGGACGGCTCCATCTGGGTGCACGACCCGCAGCCGGCCCCCTCGCCCAAAAACCATTTCGGCAACCCCCACCTGGCCCAGATCAACGGCATGGTGTGGGGACCGCGCGGTGAGCATATCTGGGCCAGCCTGGGCGGCGACAAGGCGGTGGTGGTCCTGGATCCCAAGACGGGCCACGTGACCCACGTATTTCATCCGATGATGTCACCGCGCTTCACCGTGGTGTCCTACTAGTCAACGAGGAGGTCCGGGCGTGTTCAAGCGAACCTGGTCGATCCTGGCGGTCCTGGCTTCGGGAGCGCTGCTGGCCGGTTGCGGCAGTCCCGCGGCGACACCCAAGGCCGGCCCGACGCCCGCGGGCCAGACCATAGCGTCCGCGCCCGCGCAGGGAGCCCAAACGGTGGCTTACCGCTCCACCCTGTCCATGGCGACCATCGTGCACAACCTGCACGCCAAACTGGCGGCCGTCGGCTGGACCGTGGTGCGGGAGTTCGACGTCAAGACGCACCTGGCGAAGAACAAGGTGCAGGTGCCGCCCAGCTACCTGATGGAGGTGCTCCCCGACAAGGCGGCAGCGCAGGCCGTGGCGGCCGATCCCGAGGCGGGACTGGCCTTTCCGCTGCGGGTGTACCTGTACCAGGAGGGCCAGGCCACCTATGCCAGCTACCTCACCCCCTCCAGCACCCTGGCCGCCTACGGGCAAAGCAGCCTGAATTCCTTGGGGCGCAACCTGGATAGCCAATTGGGCCAGATGGTGCGGCTGGCCAGCGCGGGAGTCGCGGCACCGGCTCCGGCGAGCGACACTCCCGGACAAAAGATCGAGGTGCTGACGGTCGCCGGGCTGACCCAAAAGCAGGCGGTCAAGAACCTGGACCTGGAGATCGGCAACCATAGCTGGGGGGTCAACAACCAGCAGGACCTCACCAAGCTTGCCCACACCGCCACCGGCTATGAGGTGGAGGCATTCAGCGGCAAGCTGGCGGGAGAGCTGATGAACGCCGACCTCCCCGCGGGCATCGAGATCCCGTTGCGCTTCTACTTCTACCGGCAGGGCGGCAAGCTGCAATTGGCTTACCTGGACCCTTCCACTATCTTCGCCCGCTACCGCAACCCGGCGGCCAGCAAGCTGGGGCGGCAACTGGATGCCACGGTCAGCAACATGACCGTGCCGGTGGCGAGCGGGGTGACCCCGGGCAAGGTGAGCGGCCTGGGGGCCGGCTGCGGCTGATCGGCTAATCGGGAAAGCCCCCCGCCTGCGGGCCGGGGGCTTTTCTTGTGCCGCGCTGCCCGCAGGGAAAGGGACGCGGTGCGTCGAATCCTGGGCGGAGGGATTAGGATGGAGCAGCACTCGGCCCCGCTTTGGGACGCCGTGCGGCAGTACGTCGGCCAAAAACGCCGGCGGTTCCACCTGCCGGGGCACAAGGGCACCGCATCCCTGGGCGGTCGGGGGCGGGTGGGGAAGATGGATCTGACGGAGCTGCCCGGGCTGGACGATCTGCATTCCCCGACGGGGACCATCGCCGCCGCACAGGCGACGGCCGCGGCGTGGTTCGGGGCGGACCAGACCTATTTCCTGGTCAACGGCTGCACCGCCGGCATCCAGGCCATGATCCTGGCGGCGGTGAGTCCCGGCCAGCGGCTGATCCTGCCCCGCCACGCGCATCGCGCGGTCCTGGGCGCCCTGGTGGCGGGGGGAATACGACCGCGCTGGCTGAGCGCAGTGGGCCATCCCGAGTGGGAGTTTCCCCTGGGGGTGGCGGCCCAGGCGGTGGAGGAGGCGCTGGCCGAGGGGGATGCGGCGGCGGTGTTCGTGCCGCACCCGGTGTACCAGGGGGTGGTGTCGGATCTGGCGCGGATCGTGGGGGCGGCCCATTGCCGGGGAGTGGCGGTGCTGGTCGACGAAGCCCACGGGACCCACTTCGGCCTGGACGAGCGGCTGCCGATGCCCGCCCTGCGGGCAGGGGCCGACGCGGTGGTGCAGGGGACCCACAAGACGGGGGGGGCTTTGACCCAGGGGGCCATGCTGCATCTGCGGGGTCAGCGGGTGCCGGCCGAGCGGGTGCGGCGGGCCCTGGACCTGCTGCAGACCACCAGCCCCTCCTATCTGCTCTTGGCCTCCCTGGACCTGGCCCGGCGGCATCTGGCCACCCGGGGGCGGCGGGAACACGCGGCGCTGTTGGACGCCGTGCTGGGGCTGCGGGACGAGCTTGGTCGTCGCGGCGTTCGGCTGCTGGGGTCGGAGGACCTGCCGGCGGGGCATGCTTTGGACCCGGAACGCCTGACCGTGGCGGTGGGGGAAGGCCGCGGACCGGCCGCGGCGCGGCGGTTGGCCGAGGAGCACGGCATCCAGGTGGAGTATGCCGGGGCTGACCACTTGGTGGCGGTGACCGCGCCTGCGGACACCCCGGCGGACCTGGAATCCCTGGCCGCCGCCCTGGCCACCCTTGGCGTTTCCGCCAAGGGAACGGGAGCACTGCCGCAGCCCGGGTGGCCGACCCAGGTCCTGACGCCGCGGGAGGCGGTGCTGGCGCCGGCGGTGGCGGTGCCGCTGGCCCGGGCCGTGGGGGAGGTGGCGGCCGAGCCGGTGGCGGTCTATCCCCCGGGGACGCCGGTCTTGTGGCCGGGGGAGGCGGTGACCGCGGAGGTGGTGGCCTACCTGGAGCAGGTGCGCGCCCGGGGACTGCACCTGCAGGGAGTGGGAGCGGAAGGACGGTTGGCCGTGGTGGGGACGCCGCTTGGCCGTTGAGTGGTCGTGGCGACTTGCCGGGGGGGATGAGGGTGACGAAGTTGGTGGTGGCGGTGGTGCAGGACCAGGATGCCGGCCGGATCCTGTCCGCGCTGGTGCGGGCGGGCCACGGAGCCACCCGGCTTGCCTCCTCGGGGGGCTTTCTGCGGCAGGGCAACACCACCATCCTGGTGGGCACGGACGACGAGCGCCTGGAGGAAACCTTGGCCGTGCTGCGCGAGCTGGGCGGGACGCGTCAGACCCCGGTCCAGCCCTTCGCGCCCCTGGACCATCCGCTGCTGCGACGGCCGGTTGAGGTGCAGGCCGGGGGGGCCGTGGCCTTCGTCCTGGACGTGCTGCGCGTGGAGCGATTCTGATGCGGGTGCAGCCGACGCGGCCCTCCCCGGGAAACCGGACGGCGGCGGGCGGACGAGGCAAGGTCGACGTGGGCGAGCCCGCGCGGCTGGAGGCCATGTTGCGGGAACTGGGAGCCCGGGGGGAGCGACTGGGCGCCTCCTTGAGCTGGGAGGAGTTGGCCGGATACAAGGAGCTGGCCGGGCGCTTTTTGCGGGAGGTGGTGGGCCATGCCTTCCGGCTCCGGGAGGAGCAGGGCCAGGATCGGCGGGGACAGCGGCGGATCTACCACCTGGTGCAGGAGGCGAACCGCAAGATGCTGGAGTTGACCGAGCTTTGCCTGCAAGATCAGCAGGATCGGCTGGCCATCCTGGCGAAGCTGGGGGAGATCCAGGGTATCCTGTTGGATTTGTATCGCTGAAGGAAGGATAAGGCGTGCGGTTTGCGGAACTCTTGGGGCAGGCGCCTCTGGCCAGGATCCTGGCCGGGCGGGTGGCGCAAAGCACGGTGCCTCACGCCTACCTCTTCGTAGGACCACCGGGCGTGGGCAAGGAGGCGGCGGCCCGGACCCTGGCCCAGGCCCTCAACTGTCGGGAGCCGGCCGGCGGGGAGCCCTGCGGGGTGTGTCGCAGTTGTCGGCGGATGGCTGCGGGCCAGCACGCCGATTTCCGCTTGGTGCGGCCTGCGGGAGCGCGGCTGCGGTTGGAGGAGGTGCGCTGGATCGGCGCTGACGCGGCGGTGCGCCCCCTGGAGGGAACCCGCAAGGTGTATGCGGTGCGCGACGCGGAGACGATGACGCCCGAGGCGGCCGCGAGCCTGCTGTCGGTGTTGGAGGAACCGCCTGGGCACGTGCATCTCGTGTTGCTGACGGCCAATGTCCAGGGAGTGCTGCCCACTCTGGTGTCACGCTGCCAGGTGCTGTCTTTCCGACCGGTCCCCGTTGAAGAGCTGGCGGGGGTGTTGGCGGCGGAGTTTCAGGTGTCGCGGGAGCAGGCCGTCACGGCGGCGCGTCGGGCGGGCGGAAACCCCGCCCGGGCCCGGCGGCTGCTCCGGGAGGCGACCGGAGAGTCCTTGGCGCATGATCTGCCTGCGCGGCTGCGCGGCGATCCCTACGCCCTCTTGAAGCGGGCGGAGGAGCTGGCGAAGCTGCCGGATCGGGGAGAGGAGCAATTGGAGCAGGTGGAGGCATGGCTGCGGGAGACCATGACCGGGGGCGGGTGGGGCTGGGCGCGGCTCATGCCGGCCGTGGAGCGGTGCCGGGAGGAGCTGTTGCGCAACGTGAACCCGCGCCTGTCCTGGGAGGTGTTCCTTTTGGCGCTGCGTGAGCAGGCGGCGGCGGGGAGGGGGGCGGATGGACATGCCTAAGCTGGTGGGGGTCCGTTTTCGGACCGTGGGGAAGATATATCATTTCGAGGCGGGGGATCTGGCGCTGGCGGCCCGGGATGCGGTGGTGGTGGACACGGCGCGGGGAGCGGAGCTGGGCACGGTGGTGATACCGCCCTTCGAGGCTCCGGGAGGGCAGGGTGGCCAGCCGCTGCGCCGGGTGCTGCGTCAAGCCACGCCCCAGGACCTGGAGCGCAAGGAGCGCAACCAGCAAAAGGAGCAGGAGGCTTTGGCCCTGGCCAAGGAGAAGGTGAAGAGCCGCAACCTGGCGATGCGCATGGTGGGTGCGGAATACAGCTTCGATCGGCAGAAGCTGACCCTGTATTTCACCGCGGAGAACCGGGTGGACTTTAGGGAACTGGTGCGGGAGCTGGCTGGGATCTTCCACGCCCGCATCGAGCTGCGCCAGGTGGGGGTGCGGGACGAGGCCCGGATTCTCGGAGGGCTGGGACCGTGCGGACGGGAGCTGTGCTGTGCCACTTTCCTGACGGAGTTCGCCCCGGTGTCCATCCGGATGGCCAAGGGACAGAACCTGTCTTTGAATCCGGCCAAGATCTCTGGCCTTTGCGGGCGCCTGATGTGCTGTCTGCGCTACGAGGCGGAGGAGACGACCAAAGGCCGGGTGGCGGCGGCGTCGCAGGTGGAGGGAGCCGACGACGGGAACAAAGGCAAGGACTGAAAGCGGACGGCTGTTTTTGTGCCCCACCCCCCTGGGCAACCTGGAGGACATCACCCTGCGGGTGCTGCGGGTGCTGCGGGAGGTGCCGGTGGTGGCGGCGGAAGACACCCGGCGCACCCGCATCCTGCTGGAGCATTACGGTGTCCGCACCAGGGTGCTCAGCTTCGCTCAGCACAACGAGGAGCAGCGCCTGGGGCGGCTCCTCGCACTGCTGCATAGCGGCCAGGACGTGGCTTTGGTGTCGGATGCCGGCACGCCCGGCATAGCCGATCCGGGCTTCTCCCTGGTCAGCCGCTGTTGGGCCGAGGAGATCCCGGTGGTCTCCCTGCCCGGCCCCACCGCCTTGGTGACCGCGCTGGTGGCCTCCGGACTGCCCTGCGACCAGTTCCTTTTCGTGGGCTATCTGCCGCGGCGCGCCGCCGCTCGCCGCCGCCTGCTGGAGCAGCTGGCGGGAGAGATGCGCACCTTGGTGTGCTACGAGGCGCCGCATCGGCTGGCGCGGAGTCTGCGGGACGTGCAGGAGGTTTTTGGAAATCGCATGATGTTCCTGGCGCGGGAGCTGACCAAGCTGCACGAGGAGTTGCTCCGGGGAACGGTGGAGGAGGTGTGCCGCAGCTTGGGGTCGGCACCGGTGCGCGGCGAATTGGTGCTGGTTTTGGCAGGCGCCGCGGCCCGGCCCCCGGGTCCCTCGGAAACGGCGGAGAGCCCCGATGGGTCGCCGACGGCGCGGGCGCGGCAACTGAGCCGGCGGGAGGGCATCTCGCGGTCCGAGGCGTACCGGAGGGTGCTGGAACAAAAAAAGGGAACCCCGCAGGGTTCCCCGACGCAGAAGAGCTAAACCGCCCGTGCCTGGATGGCCTCGATGCACTCCCGGCACACGTTCTTGCCGCGGAAGTTCTCCACGTCCCCGGCGCTGCCGCAGAAGATGCAGGCAGGCTGATATTTCCGGAGGATGATCTTTTCCCCGTCGATGTAGATCTCGAGGGAATCCTTCTCGGCGATGTCCAGGGTGCGCCGCAGCTCGATGGGCAGCACCACCCGGCCGAGGTCATCCACCTTGCGGACGATGCCCGTCGACTTCATCATTTCTTACCGACCCCCCTTCGCAACAAATTTCGACATCTCCCCTTGCCATGGTACCAATTGTGCCAGATAAAGTCAAGCCCTTACGGTAAATTTTTTTGTTATTTCCCAGAGTTGAAACCGGGGCGCATTGATGCCGGTCATTGCCACCGAACCGCTGGGCCGTCCCTAGGGAATATTCGGCGGGACGGCGGCTTTTCGGTGTCTCGTGCCAGGAATTAGATTGTGCCGGGGGCGGCCGCCCCAGGGCGATGAAAAAAAGTCTGCCGGTCGCACGCTTCCCCTTTCTTCGCGGGGATGGCGCCGTAGAATGGGGGCGAAAGGTCCGCCGAAGGGCGGTGGAGGTTGAAGCAGTTGCCTTAAGATACAGATAAATCGGTTCTTGCTAGTAGGCCAAGCGGTGAGACGGGGTTGCGCGGCGACCTCGGGCCACGAACCTGCGCATTGCGGCGCCGATGGAAGGACGCCGCAAACTCCCGCAAGGGAGCGGCAGTTAGCGGGACCTGATCAAATACCCGTAGGCGTATCTCACAGATCGCGGAGGTTCCGCGCAGGACTCCCGACCGAACACAGCCGGAGGCCGCTTGGGCGGCCGATGAGGGAACTGGTCGGCGGGAGGGCGATCCGGGGCAGGGCGAGAGCCCCAACTGGCGCCGCTTCCGTCCGGGTGGGACTCCCGGGCCCAGTCCTCCCGTCGCTCACCCCGCAAGGGGAAATCCATTCCGAAAGGAGCGAGAACCTGGTCAGGGGAGGGCGTGTAGGCGGAGTTCGCTTTGTCTACATTTTTCGAACCAGGTCGGAAGGGATGCCGGAACCGAGTCCTCCTGGAATCCTCTCCCGAAGCCGCACAGCGGAGCTCAAAGCGCCGGGAAATTCGCCGGAGAGGGGTGGCAGCCTGGTAGGAGGAGGGCGTCCGGCGGCCAAGCTGCCGGGTTTGGACACCGGGCGAGGGATGGTCTATGAGGAGTTGCTCCGGTCCTATCGCGCCACGTACCGGAAGTTGTCGCAGGGGCAGACGGTCTTGCGCCGCTCGGAGGCGCCGGCGGCCGACGCGGAGTACGTCCGGGACATGAAGGTCGATGTGGGATGGGTGATCAAGGAACTCGAGCGGCGGTTGCCGCCGCAGTCCCGCGGGCCTGACCCAGAGCAGTTGGAGCGGTTGAGCCCGCGCCAGCGCCATGTGTATCTGGCCTTCTGCCGGGGCGTCAGCCATCGGCAGATGGCCCGGGAGCTGGGCACCAGCATCAGCACCGTGCAGCAGCACCTGCGCCGGGCGCGGGAGAAGCTGGCCAAGGTCACGGTTTAGCGCTCACCCTAGGGACGGCTGTCGTACGAAAAGCAGGGGCTTCGGCGTGCCCCTGCTTCGTTGTGCATGGGAAGGAGGTAGGGCAGTTGGTAAAATACAGAGTAACGATGATAACGTGGCTGTTGTGGGCAATGCTGGCCGGTTCGGCCCTGGCACAGACGGTTCCCACGGTGGGGGGCAACGCGGCGACCACCATCACCGAGTTATTCGCCAATTTGGTACGGTGGTTTCAATATGTGGCGGGGGGCGTCTCTACGGCGGTTTTGGCATATGGGGCTCTAAAGCACATGATATCCCACACTCCTTACGCCTTGGAGGAATCCAAGCGCATCATGACCGTGGCCGTGGTGGGGCTCTTGATCGCCCTCATGGCCCCCACCATCGTGTCGCTGATCACCTCCCTGATCCCGGTTCCCACCACCCCCGGCTGAGCTGAACCCGGCAGGCAGGACATGGCTAGCGAAAGGAGGGAGTTGCGGGCCGGCGCCGGCGGCCGCCCCGCAGCGTGACGATCCATGAGCGTGTTGGGCAGTGTCGCAGGGATCTTCTCGCAGCTGGTGGAGGGAGTGCTGCAGCAGCTCGACCGGGGCTGGAGCCAGGCGGCGGTCACCGTGCTGCACGACACCATCCTATTGCCGTACACCCTGAACTCCACCGTCTTCACCATCTGGTCCTTTGCCCGAGGGGTCGCCATGGGCGGGCTGACCGCCGTCCTGGTCTACGCTGCCCTGCGGTCCATGCTCTCCTCCCTGCACCAGCAGGCCGGGGACGTGCGGGAATGGCTGCCGCGACTGGTAATGGGCGTGGTGTGGATAAACGGCAGCTTCTTTCTGGTGCGGACGCTTCTGGAGCTGAACAATGCCTTTGTCACCACGGTGTTGGGCCACATATCCCAGCAGACCATGCAGAATTTCTTCGCCATGACCATAGCTGGCGGCTTGATGCTCTTGCTCATCAACATCATCATCATCTTTGCGGTGTTGTATCTGGCCGTGAGCTACTTCCTCAGGGCGGCGGAGATCGTGCTGCTGTTGACCCTCCTTCCTTTTCTAGGGGCCCTTTGGATTCTGGAGGACTGGGCCGGTCTATGGCGGGCGGCGGTGGCGGAGCTTTTGGCCACCATCTTTCTGCAGTCTGGCCAGGTATTGGTGCTGTGGCTGTTCATCGCCTTGGGGATGGCGCAACGCAACGGGGCGGCCGGCACGACCCTGGTCAACTATCTGAGCTCCCTGGCCTGCTTCTTCCTGATGGCCAAGGTGCCGGGAATGCTGCGCAACCTGTTCAGCTCCGCCGGGGTGTTCGGACAGCGCGACTTCGGCCGGGAGGGATCCCTGGCGGCCCTGGGAGCGCGGGTGCTGCTGGCCCTGGGGCTCGGGGCGGGGGCCTGAAGATGCGCATACCGGCGGATACCAGGGCGCGTTGGGCGCTCATCGGCCCCTTGAATCTGCATCAGATCCTGGCTTTGGGCACGGGCGGCCTTTTGGCCTGGATGGCTTGGAAGACGGGTTTGCCCGAATCGTGGCGCGGCGCCTTCGTCGCCGGTTTCCTGCTGGCCGGAGCGGGGGTGGCCTTCGGCCGCTTTGAGGGAGAGAACGTCCCGCATTGGGTGCGCGCCGCCGTGGGTTTCTGGTTGCGGCGCCGGCGCCTGCCGCACGGCGAGACGGGAAGACTGCTGGATCTGCAGGAGCTGCGCGACGGGGTGCTGTTCACCGGCAATCGCGGAGCCGTCTTGGTGTTGCGGGTATCCTCCCTCAACCTTGACCTTTGCACCCTGGAGGAGAAGGAGCGAATCCTGCACGGGTACGGGGAATTTCTGAACGCTTTGTCCTTTCCGGTGCAGGTGGTGACCGTGACGCAGGCTTTGCATATGGACGCCTACCTGCAGGGCCTGCGGGATTGCGAGCAGCAGGAGGACCGTCGCCTGGGCGAGAGCGCGGGGGCCTACCGGCGTTTCGTCGAGCGGCTCCTGGCCGAGCAGAGCCTGTTCACCCGGTGCCATTACCTGTGCGCGCCGTGGTACCCTCCTGCCGCGGCATCCTTCCCAGGCACCGCGGCCGGGCTGCACGAGGCGGCGCTCCAACAGTTGCGGCTGCGCCGCAGGAGTTTGGAGGAGGGGCTGAGCAACCTGGGACTCAAGGCCCAGGTTCTGACGGAGCAGGAGTTGCTGACTTTCTTCCTGCGGGCCTGGGGGGAAGAGGGAACCATTGCGGCACCGACCCGGTCATATCTGAAGCCGGTGGTGCGCGGGGCAGGGGAGGTGCGCCGGGGTGGCGGGGTGGAGGCTTAGGCCGGGGCGGCTGCCCACGGGAGCGTCGGAGGAAACCGAGCGGCTGTTGGAGCCGGGGGTGCCCGGCGTTCCGGATCTGGTGGCCCCGGGCGGGTGGGAGGAGGGGGCCGACTCCCTGCGCACGGGACGCCGCCTGGCCCGCTCCTACGCGGTGGTGGGCTATCCGGGGGAGGTGGAGCCGGGGTGGCTGGACGGGATCTACGCCTTTTCGGGAGACCTTCGGGTGAGTTCCTTCATCGAGCCGCTGCCGGTGGAACAGTCGGTGCGGGCCTTGACCCAGCAGATGAAGTACCACCAGGCCGCCCTCCTCTACGATGTCCGACGGGGGAGGGTAAGCGATCCCTACCTGCAGGCGGCCCTGGAGGATGCCAAGCGCCTGCGGGACACCCTGGCCCGCGGGGAATGCCGCCTGTTTCGCTTCTTCCTCGGTCTGACCGTCCTGGCCGCCAGCCGGGAGGAGTTGGAGGAGCGCTGCGGCTTCCTGGAGCGGGAACTGGCCAGCAAGCTGTTGCTCTTCCGCAGATGCACCTTCGACCAGCTCCGGGCCTTCCAGGCCACCCTGCCCCTGGGGAGCACGGCGGCCCTGCGCGGCCGCAACCTGGACACGCGGGCCCTGTCCAGCGTTTTTCCTTTCGTCACCGGGGAGTTGACCCATGATCGGGGGGAGATCTGGGGCATAAACCGGCACAATTCCTCCCTGGTGCTCCTGGACCGGTTCTCCTTCCTGACTCCCCACACGGTTACCATCGCCGCCAGCGGCGCCGGCAAGAGCTACTGGCTGAAGGCCATCTTGACCCAGGCGCGCTTTCAGGGGATGGGGGGCATCGTGATCGATCCGTCCGCCGGGGAGTACAGGCGCTGGTGCGAGCGGCTGGGAGGCCAATACGTGCGCTTGGGCGTCGGCGGCAAGGACGTCATCAATCCCCTGGAGATCACCTTTCCGGCGGATCTGCACCGCCTGTCGGAGCGGGAACGCCGCCCGGTCACCGAGAAGGTGGATTACGTGAAGCAGCTGCTGGAGGTGATGGCGGAGGGGCTGCACTCCGGGGAAAAGGCCGCCTGCGACGCCGTCATCTACGGTCTGTACGGCGAGTTCGGCATCGACGACTCCTGGGACGGGGTGCAATGCCCCAGCGACGAGCGGCCGCCCAGGCAGTTGCCGTCGGTTTGGCGTCCCCGGCTGCGGGCGATGCCTACGTTGGCGGATTTGCAAAAGCGTCTGGCGGCGAACCGGGAGACCCGGCGCTTGGCGGATAACCTGGCCCCTTTCGTCAGCGGCTCCCTGGACATCTTCAACGGGCAGACCAATCTGGACCTGCGGGAGAACCTGGTGGTCTTCGACATCCACCGGTTGGTGGTGAACCATCCGCCCCTGGCGCCCACCGCCTATTTCATCCTCATGGAGTTCGTGTGGCAGCGGCTGCGCGGCGCGCGCCGGCGGCACTTCGTGGCGGTGGACGAGGCCCATTTCCTGCTGCAGCATGCCCAAACGGCGTCTTTTTTGGAGTTCCTCTACCGGGCGGCGCGCAAGTTGGGCTGCGGGCTGTCTCTGATCACCCAGAGCCCGGAGGAGTTCCTGAACCTGCCCGCCGCCCGGGTCTGCCTCCAGAACGCGTCCCTGACCCTGCTGATGCGCCAGCAATCCCGGGCGGCGGTGGACGGGTTGTGCAGCCTCTTCAAGCTATCCCATCGGGAGGCCGATTTCTTGTCCCAGGCCGCCCGCGGAGAGGGCCTGCTCTTGGCGGGCAACCGCCGGGTGGCCCTCCGGGTGGTGGTGCCGCCGGAGCTGCATCGGCTGATCACCACGGACCCGGCGGAGGCGGCCGACCAGGAGGAGGTCAGCCACCCACGGCTAAAGCCGTGGGCATGAGGGACCAAGGTCCCGAGTGCCCGGCTGACCAGACCCGGCGCGGGAGGCATGCCGGCCGATGACCGCGCTACGTTGGAGCCAGGTTCCAGGACCCGCTCCGGGGTGCCTCTCCAGCCCCGGACCACAAAAGCCGCGGTTCACGGAAGCCCAGGGGTAGGGCGGAA
>JAJZIM010000013.1 GCA_021810565.1 Bacillota bacterium | reverse complement strand
CGGACGATTGGGAGCGCCGCTACGCCTACCGCCCGGTACTGCTGGAGACCTTTGTGGAGCGGGACCGGTTCCGGGGTACCTGCTACCAGGCGGCCAACTGGATCCACGTGGGCCAGACCCAGGGCCGGGGCAAGCTCGACCGCTACAAGCGGTACGACAAGCCGATCAAGGAGATCTTCCTCTATCCGCTGGCGACCAACTTCCGGGAAGTCCTGGCAGGAGACCCTGACGGCTTCACCGAATAGATACAATTCGGGATATATTTTCCCGAGATGTGCGGAAAGTAGGTTATAGAGGTTAGGAGGAGAAAGGGTCATTGAAGTTCCCGAGATTTTGCGGAAGAAGATGGTGATCTACGACGTACAACGCATTCAAATCGGTTGGAGGGCAAATTTCGGGGCAGATATCACCGGACCAGGCCATCGGCTTTGCCGTGAAAGCTGCTGGGGAGCACCACGGGCTTTCCGATAAGCGGCAGACCACGTGGAGTTGGGAGTGCAAAGAGCAAGGGGCCACAAGACTCCTTTGTTTTCTGGTCCGCCGGGAGGAGATCCTGCCGGCATCGGTTGCTCAGGCAGGTAGCGGAAAGGAGGAAAGATCACCCTGGCCAGACTGGTGATCGTGTCCGGTGGGGGGACAGGGATTGGCAGGGCGACGGCTGCCGCCTTTGCGCGAGCCGGCGAACAGGTGGTGATCCTGGGAAGACGGGGCAGGGTGCTAGAAGCGGCTGCCGCCGAACTGAATGCTGGCGGAGCGGGTCCGGTGACCTGGCACGCCGGGGACCTTACCGAGCCCCAGGAGGTTGAGGCTATGGCGGAGAAATTGCCCCGGGTGATCGACGTGGTGGTGAACAACGCCGGCGGTTTGGCCTCCAGGGGGATGAAGCGGGACAGCCTGGCCCAGGCGGCCGCGGCGTGGCGCGCCGACTGGGAGGCCAATGTCCTCTCGGTCGTGCTGCTCACCGCAGCCCTGACCCCTAGGTTGCGCCGCCCCGGGGGGCGGGTGGTGACGATGGGTTCCATCGCCGCATTGCGCGGCGGTGGCGACTCCTACGCGGCGGCCAAGGCCGCCCTCTTGGGTTGGTCCTACGGTCTGGCCGCGGAACTGGGGCCGGACGGCGTCACGGTGAACGTGGTGGTTCCGGGATATGTGGTCGGCACCGAGTTCTTCGCCGGCGCGATGACCGACGAACGGCATCGGCGGCTCGTGGCCCAAACCCTTGTCGGCAGGGCGGGAAGGTCCGAGGCCGTGGCTGCCGCGGTGGTCTACTTGGCTTCGCCCGAGGCTGCCTTCGTAACGGGGCAGGTGCTTCAGGTGAACGGCGGCGCCCTACTGGGGCGCTGAGATGGCTGGCCGCCCATGGCCGCCGGACGAGGCGAGGGGCGTTTGATGAACCGGCACCAGAAGGCGAAATGCGCCCGCAAGGGCCTGCGGCTGAATGCGCCGCCCGAGCGCATCATGCGGGACCGTCGGATGCGGCGCCGGAAAATGCGGGAGCGGCGGGAGATGGCGGGCGAAGCCGTGGAGCCTTAGAACGGCCGGAAGGAAAACAACGGCGGTTGAACCCTGCTAGAACTCCGGAAGGTTTTGCAGGTTGTTTTCCGGGTCGCCGTCCGCAATGCCCTTGAGGGTCTGACGCCCGTTTCTTGCAGCGCCTACCATCACGCCGGCTATTTTGTGCGCATCGGCCAAAGATATCGCTTGGTCCAGGTCGACAACTGTGCCGTCGTGCAGCCTGACTTGTGCGATGTCACCGTCGGCATCCCTGCGGACGTGGGTGATCCGAAGGGCTTCCTTCTCTTGCACTCTCATGTCTCCCCTTTCAAGACTTTATTATCTCAAAGTGTCGCGGCCCAATGCGTTGCCATTTTCCCCCTCGCTGTTCTTGAGCTGGCGTGGGAGCCGCGGCCCCGGCGGTTCCTGCGGGCCCTGCGGCCCTGCAGGGCGCGTTGACAAAGCGCCGCCGCGGTGCTAAACTCAATCCACGATCGGAGGAGTGCCGACGGTCGAGCGTGTGCCCCTGTAGCTCAGGAGGATAGAGCGGGGGTTTCCTAAACCCTGTCTGCCGGGGGTTCGAGTCCTCCCAGGGGCACCATTTTGTGCTCCGGGAGGGTTGGCCGGTGGATCACGCCGCCTTCATGGGTGAGGCCCTGGCGGAGGCCGAGCTGGCCTTTCGGGAGGGCGAGGTGCCCATCGGGGCCGTGCTGGTGCGCCAGGGGCGGGTGTTGGCCCGCGACCACAACCGCACGGAGCAGGAGCGCGACCCCACGGCCCACGCCGAGGTGCTGGTCCTGCGCCGGGCGGGGCGGCTGTTGGGGGACTGGCGCCTCGAGGGAACGGTGCTGTACGTGACGGTGGAGCCCTGTCCTATGTGCGCGGGAGCCCTTGTCCTGGCACGGGTGCCCTTGGTGGTATACGGGGCGCGCGATCCCAAGTGGGGTGCGGGAGGCTCCCTGTACAACCTGCTGCAGGAGCGGCGCCTAAATCATCGGGCCGAGGTGATCGAGGGGGTCCGCGAGCAGGAGTGCGCCGCGTTGCTGCGGCGGTTCTTCCGGGAACGTTCCGGCGTGGAGGGATGACGGAGCGGTTGAACGTGCCCGACTCGAAATCGGGTAGGCGGGCAAAAACCCGTCTCGTGGGTTCAAATCCCACTCCCTCCGCCATACACGGTCCGATATTCGGAGAGGTGCCCGAGCGGCTGAAGGGGCGCGCCTGGAGAGCGCGTAGGCGGGCCAAACCTGCCTCGTGGGTTCAAATCCCACCCTCTCCGCCATCTTAAAAAGTTTGCAGGAGTTTGGCCGTGCTAGGCGGGGAGGTAGCGGTGCCCTGTACCCGCAATCCGCTATAGCGGGGCGGAACCCCCGCCTAAGGTCGCGCCTTGTGGATGCGACCGTCGCCTGGGGCCAGGAGGGCCGGGTCCCGCGCAATGGAAGCCCGTGAACCCCGTCAGGCCCGGAAGGGAGCAGCGGTAAGCGGGAGGATCCATGTGCCGCGGGGATGCCTGGCCGGAGCCTGCTGCGGCGGCATCGGCCGGAAGGTCAGGTCGAGGGCGGGTGCACGGCCGCAAAAGCCAGCCGGGGATAACCCCCGGCTTTTGTCATGCCCAGGGGAACAAGCTCACAAAGAGCCATGTATAGCTGACACATACTTGACGAAGCCAACGGGCCGTGCTATGCTTGCCCCGACAGTTCGCAGGGAAAGGGGTAGGTGCCAGGTGGCGAGTCCCGCTCATTTGGCGGCCGGCATCAACACGGTGTGGGTGCTGGTGGCCGGGGCCCTGGTCTTCTTCATGGAGGGCGGTTTCGCGGCCCTGGAGGCGGGGCTGGTGCGGCAGAAGAACACCATCAACATCATGATGAAGGTGTTCATGGATTGCACCGTCGGCGTCATTGGGTACTGGGCGATCGGCTTCGGCCTGATGTTCGGCCTGGACCGGTTAGGAATTATTGGCATCAATGGCTTCTTCCTCTCCAGTCAGCTGAAGCATTTGGGGCTTCCCGTGCCCCCTGCGGCCTTCTGGTTCTTCCAGGCGGCTTTCGCTGTGGCGGCCATCTCCATCGTCTCGGGGGCGGTGGCGGAGCGGATGAAGTTCTCCGCCTACATCATCTTCGCTTTCGTGGGGACGGCCCTGATCTACGCGGTGTCTGGCCACTGGGTGTGGGACGCCGGCGGCTGGCTGAACCAGTTGGGCATGCGCGACTTCGCCGGCTCGGCGGTGGTGCATGCCGCCGGCGGCTGGGCGGCCCTGGCGGCGGTGATGCTTCTGGGCCCGCGCATCGGGAAGTACAATCGGGACGGCACGCCCAACGTGCTGCCGGCCAACAACCTGCCGCTGGCGGCGATGGGCGCCTTCATCCTCTGGTTCGGGTGGTTCGGGTTCAACCCGGGCAGCACTCTGTCGGGGCTCAACCTCAACATCGCCACCATCGCCATGAACACCGAGATGGCGGCGGCGGCCGGTGGGGTGGTCTCCACCCTGTACACCATGCGCAGGTACGGCAAGGCGGATCCCAGTATGACCATCAATGGCGTGCTGGCGGGGCTGGTCGCCATCACCGCCGGGTGTGCCTACGTGAGTGCCGCGGGGGCCGTGGCCATCGGGGCGGTGGCCGGATGGCTGGTGGTCTGGGGGGTGGCCTTCTTCGACCGGCTGCGGTTGGACGACCCGGTGGGGGCCTTGGCCGTGCATGGGCTGGGCGGCACTTTCGGAGCGATGGCGGTGGGGCTTTTCGCTCTGAAGGGAGGGCTCTTCTACGGCGGCGGGCTGCACCTGTTGGGGGTGCAGATCCTGGGTACCCTGGCGGTGTCCGTGTGGGCCTTCTCCGCCAGCTACGGCCTGTTTGCTCTCCTGAAGCGCACCGTGGGCATCCGGGTGAGCGCCCACGAGGAGATGGAGGGGTTGGACGTGGGGGAGCACGGCGTGCCGGCCTACTCCCACGGCGCCACCTCGCCCGCCTTCTTGCCCAACCCCTTGCATGAGCATCCGGGCGAAGCGCTGCCCACGCCGGGGATGGAATGAGGCCGGGGCGGCAGCTGCCGCCCCGTTCCCTTCAGATGGCGCCGTTGCCGCGCTCTCCGGTGCGGATGCGCACGGCGTCCTCCACGGCGCAGATGAAGATCTTGCCGTCCCCAATCTGGCCGGTGAGGGCGCTCTCCCGGATCACCTGCACCACCTGCTCCAGCCAGTCGTCGGGCACCACCAGTTCCAGCTTGATCTTGGGCAACAGGCTGATCTCGGTAGGCGTGCCGCGGTAGACCATGGTGCGACCTTTCTGCTTGCCGCAACCGGAAACCTCGGTGACGGTCATGCCCTGGATGTTGATGTCCTCCAGGGCCTTTTTCACATCCTCGAACCGGCTCGGACGGATGACGGCCTCCACCTTGCGCATGCCGATGCTCCTTTCGCTGCGACGGATGGGTAGATTATAGCAGGAGGGGTCCAGGGAAGACAAGGAAGGGCGGTCCGCGCTCCGGTGGGCTAGAGGAAAAGCTCGCGGGGAGGGCGAACTAACCCCGAAAGGAGGCGGACGGTTTGTACACCGCCCTGTACCGGGAGTGGCGGCCGCAGGACTTCCGCCAGGTGGTGGGGCAAGAGCATGTCACCCGGACGTTGCGCAACGCCCTGCGCACCGGGCGGCTGGCCCACGCTTACCTCTTCGCGGGACCCCGGGGTACCGGCAAGACCAGCATCGCCAAGGTCTTGGCCAAGGCGGTGAACTGCGCCGCGCCCCGGGACGGCGAGCCCTGCAACGAGTGCGCCCTTTGTTTGGACATTACCGCCGGGAGCTGTCTGGACGTCCTGGAGATCGATGCGGCCTCCAACCGGGGCATCGAGGAGATGCGGGAGCTGCGGGAGAAGGTGCGCTATGCCCCGGTCAAGGGAGTCCGCAGGGTGTACATCATCGACGAGGTGCACATGCTCACGGCGGAGGCCTTCAACGCCCTTTTGAAGACCTTGGAGGAGCCTCCGGAACATGTGCTGTTTCTCCTGGCGACCACCGAGCCGGACAAGCTCCCCGCCACCGTCCTGTCCCGCTGCCAGCGCTTCGACCTGCGTCGCCTGGGGCTGGAGGAGATCACGGGGCGGCTCCGGGAGGTCTGCCGGCGGGAGGGGCGGGAAGCGGACGAGGAGGCCCTGCGCTACCTGGCCCGTCGTGCCGACGGGGCGCTGCGGGACGCCTTGTCCATCCTGGACCAGTGCCTGGCCTATGCCGAGGGGGATCTGGACCGGGAAGCGGTGGTGGCGGTGGTGGGTTCCCTCTCCGAGGAGGACCTGTTTGTTCTGGGAGAGGCGGCCTCGGCCGGGGACGGGGCGGCGGTCTTGGGCTGGCTGGAGCGCATACTATTTGAAGGCAAGGACCTGCGGCAAGTGGTGCGGGACTTGACCATGCACTTCCGGGATCTGCTGCTGGCCAGGGTGGACCCAGGCCTGGTGGAGGGGGAGCGGATCGCGGCCCAAGCCGCGCGCTTCCCTCAGGAGCGCCTGTTGGCGGCGTTGGAGTTCCTGGCCGGAGCCGAGGCCAGGATGCGCGGCAGCGCCAGCCCTCGGCTGGTCTTGGAGCTGGCGCTCCTGCGCGCGGCCGGCTTGCTGGGCGCTGCGGACGGCGGGGACCTGGCGACCCGCTTGGACCGCCTGGAGCGGCGCTTGGAGGGGACACCCCAGGCCGTGGCGTCCTCGGACCCGCCGGCACCTTTGCCTCCCGCGACGGCGCCCCCCGACGGGCCGGCGACTGCTTGGCGGCGGGTGATGGAGCAGGTGGGCCGACAGCGCCCCAGCCTTAAGGCATTCTTGGAGAAAACCGAGTACTGCGGCATGCAGGAGGGGCGGTTGCTGTTGCGTCCGGACAGTCCGCTGGGGGAGGCGCGCCTGGGGCGTCCTGAGGAAAGGCGCCTGCTGGGCGAGGCGGCCGAGAGCGTCTTCGGACACCCCGTTTCCTTGGAGCTCTTGCCCCGGGTGCCGGCGGAGGATCTTTTGTCCAGCGCCCGTGAGCTGGCCCGGGAATTCCCGGGGGTCGTGGTGGAGGAGATCAAGGGGAAGGAAGGTGGCGCGGCACAATGATGGGCGGAATGGGCAACATGGGCAAGATGATGAAAAACATTCAGAAGATGCAGGAAGAGATGGGGCGCATGGAGGAGGAGTTGGCCCACAAGACGGTGGAGGCCACCGCCGGAGGCGGGGCAGTGAAGGTGGTGGCCACCGGGAAGGGCCAAGTGGTGCAGGTGGAGATCCAGCCGGAGGCGGTGGATCCCCAGGAGCTGGAGATGTTGCAGGACCTCATCGTGGCTGCGGTGAACGAAGCGTTGCGGATGGCCCAGGCGCTGAGCAGCGAGGAGATGCGCCGGATCACCCAGAACCTGCCGTTGCCGAAGCTGCCAGGCCTGTTCTAGCCATGTCATCCCCGTACGCTCTGCCCATCGCCCGGTTGATCGACGAGCTGTGCAAGCTGCCGGGCGTTGGTCCCAAGACGGGTCAGCGGCTGGCTTTTCACCTCCTGCACCGCCGACCGGAGGATGCCCGGTCACTGGCCCAAGCCATCCTGGACGCCACGGAGCAGATCGGCACCTGCTCGGTGTGCCAGAACCTGACAGATACCGATCCCTGTGCCATCTGTCGCGATTCTGCGCGGGACGGATCGGTGATCTGCGTGGTGGAGGAGCCCCGTGATTTGGCGGCCATGGAGCGGACGGGGGAATACCGGGGGCGCTACCATGTGCTGCAGGGGGCCATCTCGCCCATGGACGGCGTGGGGCCGGAAGAATTGCGCATCCGGGAGCTGCTGTCCAGGGTGCAAGGCGGCGGGGTGCGGGAGGTGATCCTGGCCACCAACACCGATGTGGAGGGCGAGACCACCGCGATGTATCTGGCCCGGGTGCTCAAACCGTTCCAGGTGTCGGTGACCCGCATCGCCCGGGGTCTGCCGGTGGGGGGAGACTTGGACTACGCCGATCAGGTTACCCTGGCGCGGGCCTTGGAGGGACGGCGGGAGGTTTGACGCGCTTGGCGCCGTCCCCGTCCGCCCCGGGAGAGGCGCGGCCGGTGCAGTTCGCTCCCGGGGCGGGAAGGGAGGAGGACCCGGCCGGTGCCGGAGGCCTCCTCCCTTTCATGAAAAGGCTTCGTGCCGGGATGGGCGGATATGGGTGGCGACCGCTTGGGAGGTGGGAGGGTCGGCGCGGCCGCACCGCCCTCGTGCTCCACGCTGGCGAGGTGTTGGGGCGCTGGCGACAGGCCCATGGGAGGGGGGAGGGCGGTTTTCAGCTGGGAGACCAGGCACCGCGGGCCTTCGGCTCCTCCGTGGGGTGGACGCATGCGGGAGGTGGCCCAGGTCATCTTCCGGCCGAGGCGCCCCACCTCCCGCCTGACGGTGCTGACCTTCGGCCGGGCCCGGTCCGACGAGGACCGCAGGCGGGTGCGGTTGGCTGGCTTGCGAGAACGGACTCCGCCGTGGTGGTATCGGGCGGCGGCGTGGAGGTACACCCACGGACGGGGCGGGTTGGGGGTGTGCCGCGACCGGCGGACGCCTGGGCGCATCTGGGTCGAGGCGAAATCAGCCCGTGATCTCTTCACCGGCTTTCAGGGCGACGGCCAGGGCGGCGGGTAGGCCCCGGTGGAGCAGGGCAGCCGTCGCGGCGGCCAGGTCGTAGGCTACCCGCCGCTCCGTGACCGTGCCCGTGTTCAGGTCGATGCAGGCGTACCCGGCCCGGGGATCGCCGTCCTTGGGGCGCCCCACGCTGCCGGCGTTGACCAACACTCCGTGGTCGGTGGGACGCCGCTGGAAGCGGTGGGTGTGGCCGCACAGCAGGAAGTCCGCTGTGGCGCCGTCCAGGGCCTGCTCCAGTTGGGCGGCGCCCAGGTCTGCATGCAGGTACTCTCGGGGGGAGCGGGGACTGCCGTGGAACACCAGCAGGGTGCGGCTCGCCCGCTCGAGGGTCAGGCTTTGCGGCAGGGAGCGTAGGAAGGCCTTGGCCGCGAGGGAGGTGTGCTCCCGGCTCCAGCGGAAGGACTCCCGCTCCACCTCGGGGTCGCGGCCAGGGGCGAAGGTGTAATCGGCCAGATCCTGGTCGGTCCCCACGGCCAAGTCGTGGTTGCCGACCACGCACGGCACTTTCCGCTGTCGCACCCACTCCACCACCTGATCGGGGAAGGCGCCGTAGTTGACCAGATCCCCAGCGCAGACGACCTCATCGATGCCTTGATGCCGAAGGTCCTCCCATACCGCCTGGAGGGCGGGCAAGTTTCCGTGGATGTCCGAGACGACGGCCAGACGCATGCGATCAACCTCCGCGGCAAAGTTCGCGGTCGGCGGGGAATCTCCTGTCGGGTCCGGTCCGGCGGTGCTATAATCAGGGTGGGCGATGGAGACCGCCTGGCCGCCAGGCCGAACCGCCTCTCGGGAGGCTGATGGCTCCTGGAACGGCTGGGAGGTGATCATCGATGGACTCGTGTATGGCGTGCCGGGCGGGCCGGGAGGCGCTGGAAGCCTATTACCGTTGGTTCTTGAAGGAATATCGCGCCTCGGCGGCCACCCTGGAGGAGCTGGCGGCGGGAGGATTCTGTCGGGAACACGCCTGGGAGCTGGGCCGGCGTGGGGGAGAGCTGCTGAACGCCCCCTGCGAGTTCCTGGTGACCAGTGAGCTGGCGCGCCTGGAGGCCTTGCGGGGCGACCGGCGGAGCCGGGAGCCGGCGCGCGCGGAGTGCCCGGCCTGCCGGGAGGAGCGACGGGGGGCTGCCTACCGCCTGGATCGGCTGGCGGAGGGAGAGCCACCTGCGGAGTTGCCGCTTTGCCGGGAGCATTTCGATCGGCTCTTCGCCCTGCTATCCGGAGCACGCCGGGAGCGGCTGCTGGAGGAGCGCACGCGCCGGGCGCGGCAGTTGGCGGAGCAGTTTGCGGCCTATTTCCACGCCTTGGGCGACCCCGGGACGGACCCGTCCCGAGAAGCGGCGTCCGCCTGGCGGCAGGCCCTGGAGTTATTGGCGGGACCAGAACCGGGGCCGCGGTGAACTTGCGGGCGGCGGCGGCATGTGGTACAATACACCCCGCAGCGGGCGGGAGTAGTTCAGTGGTAGAGCATCGGCTTCCCAAGCCGAGTGTCGCGGGTTCGAATCCCGTCTCCCGCTCCAAACTTTTCAGCTGGCGTAGCTCAGCAGGTAGAGCAGCGACCTCGTAAGCCGCAGGTCCGGGGTTCGAGTCCCCGCGCCAGCTCCACCGTTGACTAGAAAGGGTGGTAGGGATGCAGGGAAAGCACGTTCGCACGGTGCTCCGGGGTCGTCCGGTGACTGCCGGCCAAGGCTGCGGGGAATGCAAGACCTCCTGCCAGTCGGCCTGCAAGACGTCCTGCACGGTGAGCAACCAGGTCTGCGAGCGTCCCGCCCCGTTGCGCTAGCGCGCGGTCGGTAAGACGGGGGGCCCGGTCGGGGGCCTTTTTCATTTCTAGACCGGAGGGGGAGCCCTTGGCCGAGGGTTGGCAACTGCTCACGACTTTATTGACAAACTGTACATGGTATATTAAAATAATACCATGAAGCTGAGTCAGTGGGCCAAAGAGCAGGGAGTGAGTTATCGCACGGCCTGGCGGTGGTTCCGGGACGGCAAGCTGCCGGTGGCCGCCGAGCAGTTGCCCACCGGGACCATCCTGGTGAAGGAGGCCAGGCCCGCGGCGAACACCGCCGCCATATACGCCCGGGTGTCTTCGACCGATCAGGCGGGGGATCTGGACCGGCAGGTCGCGCGGGTGGCGGAGCACCTCAATGCGCAGGGGATTGCCGTGATCCGGACGGTGCGGGAAGTGGGGTCCGGTCTGAACGGACACCGGCCGAAGCTGCTGCGCCTTCTGGCTGATCCCAAGCTATCCATGGTGGCCGTGGAACATCGGGACCGTCTCATGCGCTTCGGCGCGGAATACGTGGAGGCGGCACTGGCCGCCCAGGGGAGAAAGCTTCTGGTGGTGGATCCCGAGGAGATGAAGGACGACCTGGTGCAGGACATGATCGACGTGCTGACCAGTTTCTACGCCAGGCTTTACGGTCGCGGGTCGGCCAGGAACCGGGCCAAACGGGCGGTTGCCGTCGCGGCGGAGGGGGCTTTGGGCGATGCAGGCGACGTATCAGGCGAAAATTCCCGATAAAGGCATCTACCCGCTCCTGGACGCCATGGCCGCCCTGTACGGTCGGGCGGAGCGCGCCCTCTTCGTGGACCACCACGTGCGGGGCCGCGCGCTTTCGGAATGCAAGCGGGAGTCCATCCGGAATTGCGGTCTGACCGCACGGCAGTTCAACGCCCTTAGGGCCAGCCTGGACGGCAAGGTGGAGGCGGCGCGGGAGGGCCAAAAGAACCGCATCGCCCACCTGCAGGACACCATCGCCGCCGCGAAAAAAGCGGTGAAGAAAGCCGAGCGGGACCTGGCCAAGCTCCGGAAGAAGAAGGCCCGCGGTGCGCAGGCGGCGTCCATGCAGCACCGGCTGCGCTTCACCCTGCACCAGAAGCGGCGGCGCCTGCACACGTTGGAACGACGCCTTGCCGCCGCCCGGGCGGACCACGAGGCGGGGCGGGTGCGCCTCTGCTTCGGCGGGAAGAAGCTTTTCCATGCCCAATTCCACCGGGACGCCAACGGCTTCGCGGACCTGGCCGCCTGGCAAGCGGCGTGGCGCAAACGGCGCTCCTCCCAGTTTTTGTGTCTGGGGTCCAAGGACGAGTCGGCGGGCAACCAGACCTGCACCCGAATGCCGGACGGTGCGCTCCGTTTGCGGGTGCCGCCTGGGCTGGAGGCGGCCTTCGGAAAGCACGTCCTGGTCAAGGACGTCAAGTTCACCTACGGCCAGGCGGAGATCGACGCCGCCTTGCGCCGCGGGGAGGCGGTGACCTACCGTTTTCTGCGGCGTGACGACCAGGAGGCCTGGTACGTGCACGCCTCGGTGGAGCGCCCGGCCGCCAAGATAACCACGGATCGGCGCCTGGGAGCCCTGGGGGTGGACTTCAACCCGGCCCACGTGGAGGTGGGCGGGATCGACCGTTTCGGGAATCCCGCGGGGGAGTGGTCCTTTCCCCTGGACCTGGCCAAGAAGACCGAAGGCAGGGCGACGGCCATCCTCGCGGAAGCCGCGGCGGACATCGTGGACTGGGCCCGGCTTTCCGGCAAGCCCCTGGTGGTGGAGGAGCTGGACTTCCGGAAGAAGAAGGCCGCCCTGCGGGAGAGATCGCCCCGCTACGCCCGGATGCTGTCGGCCTTCGCCTATCGGAAGTTCTTCCAGTTGCTGTTCTCCCGGGCGGCCCGGTACGGCGTGGAGGTCATTGAGGTGAACCCGGCCTTCACCAGCGTGATCGGCGAGGTCAAGTTTGCCTCGGGTTACGGGCTGTCGTCGCACGGCGCGGCGGCGGTGGCGATAGCCCGCCGGGGTTTAAGGTTTGGGGAGCGTCTTCGGTCCAGATCCGCCTTTCCGCTACCTGCAAGGAATCGCGGGAAGCACGTCTGGAGCGACTGGAGGCGTGTGGCCCAGAGGCGGCGGGCCGAAAGGGCCCGTGGTCGGTGTCCCTCCGAGGGAGGCCGCGGCAGGGGGATACCCCTATCCTCGGCGGCACCCGTCAGAGGCTCGGGCTCTGGCGAAGGCCCGCCTTGGGATGGTTTTGCTGCGGCACCGGGGCGCGACTCCCCGGCACAAACGGTCGGGAAAACTGTTCGCCCGGCCTGCGTGGTATGAATGGCCATGGTTTCAGGAACGGTCAGGTGCACCGGTTTCGGGTGAAGGACACCCTGCTCGCCTACGACGTGGGCAGCGGCAGTCTGCATCTGTTGGATGCGGCGGCCTGGGCCGCGCTGGGAGAGCCAGGGGAGGGATCGGACCCGGCGGTGGCGGAGGCCGGCGAGGAGCTGCGGCAGCTCTCCGCGGCGGGGATCCTTTTCGCACCGGTGCCGGAGGAGTTCGCCCAGCTGCCCCCCGGGGTCAAGGCCCTGTGCCTTAACGTGGCCCACGACTGCAACCTGCACTGCCGCTACTGCTTCGCTGCCGGCGGATCCTTCGGCGGGCACCGGGAACTGATGCCGACGGCGGTGGGTCGGGCGGCGGTGGATTTCCTCCTGGCTTCGTGCGGTGCGGTGCGCCACCTGGAGATCGACTTTTTCGGGGGCGAGCCCCTCCTGAACCTGCCGGTGGTGCGGGAAGTGCTGGCCTACGCCCGGCGGCGCGGGGAGGAGGCGGGCAAGGAGTTCCGGTTCACCCTGACCACCAACGGCACGCTCCTGGACCGGGATACCGCGGACTTTCTGCGGCGGGAGGGCGTGAGCCTGGTGCTGAGCCTGGACGGGCGCCCGGAGGTCAACGACCGGATGCGCGGCCGCGGCAGCTACGACCGGGTCGTCCCCCGACTGCAGGAGGCGGTGCGCCTCGGGCCAGATTATCATGTGCGCGGCACCTACACCCGCCACAACCTGGACTTTGCCGCCGACGTCAGGCACCTGGCCGATCTGGGCTTCGACCGGATCTCCGTGGAACCGGCGGTGGGCGACCGGGCGACGGGACTGTCCCTGGCGGAAGGCGACCTCGCCGCGGCGGAGGCGGAGTACGAGCGCCTGGCCGAGTTGTGGCTGGAACGGCGGGCTCAGGGGCGGCCCTTCTCCTTCTTCCACTTCGAGCTGGATCCGGGAGAGGGCCCCTGCCTGGCCAAGCGGGTGCGGGGTTGCGGTGCCGGCCAGCAGTACCTGGCGGTGGCTCCCGACGGAGCGCTGTATCCATGCCATCAATTCGTGGGGCGGGAGGCCTATCGCCTGGGGGACGTGCGGCGGGGGATCGAACGGCCAGCGGTGGCCGCGTCCCTTAGCGGTGCGCACGCCTTGGCCAAGGCGGATTGTCGCGGCTGCTGGGCGCGCTTTTTGTGCGGCGGCGGCTGCCACGCGACGGCGGTGGACGCGGGGGAGCTTACCCGCCCCGACCCGGTGGCCTGCGCCCTGCAACGAAAGCGGCTGGAATGCGCCTTGTATCTGAAAGCCCACACATTTAACCAATCCGAAACAGCATCGTAATAATTTCGAAACAATATCCTGCTAAAATGGGATTTGGGAAGCTTACAGCTTTCCACCCCCTCTTTGCGTTGGGTGGCACGGACTGGTGCCACCCCCTTTTCTTCGCCCGAGGACCCGGCAGGATTCTTCCGGACCGTGCGGAAAATAGGCAGCGGGGGGGGGGAGAACGGTGGCGGAGAAAATCCTGGTGGTGGATGACGAGCGTCCGCTCCTGGAGATCCTGCGCTTCAACCTGGAGCGGGAGGGCTTTCAGGTGGTGACCGCCGAGGATGGTGAGGAGGCCGTGCGCAAGGCGGCGCAGGAGCAGCCGCAACTGGTCATCCTGGACATAATGCTGCCACGCATGGACGGCTTGGCCGTGTGCCGGGAGTTGCGCCGCGAGAGTGCGGTTCCCATCCTGATGCTCACCGCAAAGGACGACGAGGTGGACAAGGTGGTAGGCCTGGAGTTGGGGGCCGACGATTATGTGACCAAGCCCTTCAGCGTTCGCGAGCTCATGGCCCGGGTGAAGGCGGTGCTGCGGCGGGTGCATGCGGCCGAGGGAGCGCCGACGCGGATGCGCTGCGGCGAGCTGATCCTGGACCTGGACACCTATGAGGCCTCCAAGGGGGAGCGCCGGCTTGAGCTGACGCCCCGGGAGTTCGAGCTGCTGCGGCACCTGATGAGCAGCCCGGGGCAGGTCTTCTCCAGAGAGACCTTGTTGGAGCAGGTGTGGGGCTACAGCTACAGCGGGGATCTGCGCACCGTGGACGTCACGGTGCGGCGGCTGCGGGAGAAGGTGGAGGACGATCCCGCTTCTCCCCGCTATGTCCGTACCCGGCGCGGAGTCGGCTACTACCTGGGACGAAACTGATGCCGCGGACCATCACCCTGAAGATGATCCTGATCTTCTTCTCCTTGATCCTCCTGGCCATGGAGGTGGTGGGGGTGTACCTGTATCAGTCCCTGGAGCGCTACTACCTTTCCACCTACGCCAGCAGCCTGAACTCCCAGGGGGAGATGATGGCCGGACTGCTGGGGGGCTACCTGCGGGGGGGGCAGCCCGGCGGCGCCGCCGGGCTGGATCGGATGCTGCAAGGTTTCGGCGGGGGGAACGGCGAGGAGATCATGGTGGTGGGCCGCTACGGCGTGGTGCTGGGCGATTCCCGCCCCGGCTCGCAGGCGGTGGGCCACCGGCTGCTGCAGCCACAGATCCTGAGGGCCCTGGGAGGGCACCACTCCCAGTGGCTGCGGCGCCAGGCCAGGACCAAGGACCCGCGGTTGGCCGTGGCCATCCCCATCCGCGAAGGGGGCCGGGTGGCGGGAGCGCTCTACCTGCAGGGATCCCTGGCCCCGATCTACCAAGTGTTGAGCCGGCTGCAACTGATGCTGCTCATGGCCACCCTCCTGGCCCTGGCCACCAGCGGGGTTTTGGGGGTGGTCATGGCCCGCGCCATCACCCGCCCCATCCGGGCGCTCACGGCCCGGGCGGCCGCCATGGCGGCGGGTGACTTCGAGCAGGAGATCCAGGTGCGCTCCAACGACGAGGTGGGGCGCCTCGGGGAGATGTTCAACCACCTCACGGCGCGCCTGCGGGTGACCATGGCCGAGATGGTGGGGGAGAAGGACAAGCTGGCCACGGTGCTCGCCAACCTGGCGGACGGGGTGGTGGCCGTGGATGCGACGGGGGCGGTGATCTTGGCCAACCGGGTGGCCTGCGACCTTTTGGGCTGCGATGACGCCGCGGTGACGGGCAGGCCGCTGCGGGAGCTTTGGAGTGCGGCGGAGGTGGAACTGCCCGAGGGCGGGGCCCTGCCCGGGGTGCGGGAGGTGCACCTGCCGTCCGGTCGGACGGTGCGGGCCCAGTTCGCCTCTCTGGGCCGGGACGGCGGGACGGTGGTCCTCTTGCGGGATGTCACCGAGGAGCGCAAGCTGGACGAGCTGCGACGCGACTTCGTGGCCAACGTGTCCCATGAACTGCGCACCCCCCTGACGATCTTGAAAAGCTACCTGGAGACGTTGTTGGGCGGCGCGGTGCAGCAGGATCGGCGCTTGACCCGACGCTTCCTGCTGGTACTGCAGCGCGAGACCGACCGCATGGTGCGGATGGTGAACGATCTCTTGCAGTTGTCCCGCCTGGACTATCAGCAGGGACCCGGGGAGCGCCGGTCGGTAGACTTGGCGGCGCTGCTGCGGGAGGTGACCGGCGGCATGGCCCTGGGGCTGGAGCGCCGGGGGCTGGCCCTGCGGCTGGGCCTGCCCTCCACGCTGCCCGGCGTGAGCGGCGACCCGGAGCAGCTGAAGCAGGTCCTGAACAATCTATTGGAAAACGCCGTCAAGTTCACGCCCCGGGGCGGGCGCGTGACGGTGGAGGTCGTGGCCCAGGAGCAGGCGGTGTACGTGAAGGTGTGCGACACCGGCATGGGCATCCCCCCGGAGGATCTGCCGCGGATCTTCGAGCGTTTCTATCGGGTGGAGAAGGGACGCAGCCGGCAGCACGGCGGCACCGGGTTGGGGCTCTCCATCGTGCGGCAGATCGTGGAGAGCCACGGCGGCGCGGTGTGGGCGGAGAGCCAGGTGGGACAGGGAACCTGTGTGACCTTCTCCCTGCCCCGCCCGAAGATCGACCCCGGGGAGGAGGAACGGTCGTGGAGCGGGTGAAGACGCCGCTGTTGATGGTGTTGGTGGCGGTCAGCATCCTGCTGACCACCCTGCTTTGCAGCCGCCTGCCCGGCACTTTCCTGCCGCAGCCCGCCGCCGCGGCGGGTGCCCCGGCCGCACTGCCTCCCGGGGCGTTGGCCCCGGACCGCATCGTCCTGCATGCCGGCGGGACGAGCTACCTCCTGTATCCCGGGACCCCGCTTTACGCCGACGTGTGGCGAATGGCCGGCCCCATCCTGGCGGCCGCCACCGGGAGCGGCATGGGGAACACCCCCCGGGTGGCCGGCGGCACGGTGGCGACGCGGGAGCGCTCCGGCTACGGCTACAGCTTCGAGTGGTTGTCTCCCCTGCCCCTCGGGGCTTGGTCGGCGGACTATCGAGGCGGCGGGAAGCGGGTGAGTGACCGGATCGACCTGGTGTTCTCGCCCCACGCCACGGTGTACGTCCTGGGATCGGCCGAGTCCTTTCGAATGCGGGAATTGCCGCCGGGGGGCCGCCAGAAACTTTTGGACCTGGCCCGCGGGCTACCGGCCGTGGGACTACCGTCGGCGCATCTGTTGACCCGGGGGTATGGACTTGAGCTGGCTTCCGCCGGCGCCTTTGCACCGGAGCATCCCGTGCCGCTGAATCCCGTGTCCGTGCGCGCCGGGAAGCAGGCTTCTTTGGAGCTTTTGCCCCGCTTCTTTTCCGACCCGGCCACGGTGCGGGAGATCCAGGAGCGCCAGGGCGGGGGAGTGGTCTACACCGACGGCTTCAAAGCCCTGCGGGTGCTGCCTTCCGGAGTGGTGGAGTACAGCGCTCCGGATCAGGGTCGGCCTCCCGGCGGCGTGCTGGCTGCGGCGGAGAGCTTCCTTTCCCGGCACGACCTTTGGCCGCCCGCCGCAGCCCTGGCCGGGCTGAATCGTAGCGGACCGGGCGGGGGCGAGGTGACCTTCCGCTACCGCTTCAACGGGCTGCCGGTCACCGGGGGGGAGGTCACCCGTCGCGTCCAGGTGCGCGGCGGGTACGCGGTGCGCTTCACCTTCTTCCTGGGGCAGCCGGGGGGCGCCTTGGGTGCCCCTCGGCCGACGCTGTCGGCGCACCGGGTCCTGCAGCTATTGGCGGCTGACAATCCTGGCGGGGTGTTGGAGGGGCTGTACCAAGGCTACTGGGCCCAGGGCGGCGAGCTTCATCCGGCCTGGATTGCCCAGATGGCGGGGGAGCAGCTGGTGGTGGACGCTTTCGACGGCAAGCTCCTCGGTCGGGGGGAGGGCTGAGCTTGGACTGGGCGCAGGCGCGCAATTTTCTGATCGTGGTCTTCCTCGCGGTGGACCTCTTTTTGGGCTACGAGGTGTGGCAGACCGGGCGCATAGCCACGACCGGGCAGCCTCCGACGGCCGCCGGGGAGGCGCGGGCCGAGTTGGCGGAGCTGGGGATCGAGGTCCACTCCACTCTGCCGGCGGCACCGGCGCTGCCCGACCTGCGGCTGGGCCCGAGCGCGGGGGCGCGGACGGTGCGCTCGCTCCTGGGCCGGAGCGGCGTGCAACAAAAGTCTCAGGGCGCCACCACCCATTTCTACCAGGGGACGCGGGAGGTCTCCCTGGGGCCGGGGGGCATTCTGCGCTACGAGGACCGGTCGGTGGACACCGGGGGTCGGCGGCTCAGCACCACGGCGGCTTGGCGGGAGGCGGAGGCCTTCCTGCGGCAGCGGGGTCTTTTCCCGGCGGGGGCCAGGCGGCAGCGGCTTTTGTCCTTGGCCGGCACCGCCGGCTACGAGGTCGTCTTTGGGACGGACTACCGGGGCTATCCCATCTACGGAGCCCAGGTGGCGGCGGAGGTCTTCCCGGCGGGGGTGCGGACCCTGCGGATCTGGTGGCCGCGGGTGGACGGCGCCGCCGCGAAGCGGCCCGTGCTGTCGGCCGCCCGGGCCCTCTTGGACCTGGCGGCGGTCCTGCCGGGGCAGCAGGCGCCCACGGTGGTCACCCAGGTGCGCTTGGGTTTCTACGCGGGGATGAACGGCGGGGGCACGGCTCAGCCCAGTTGGCAGGTGCGCACCGCCGACGGATCGGTGTACTACTTGGATGCCCGCACCGGCCGGCTGGAACCGTGAGGTTTGACGCTCCCCGCGCCGGCGAGCTATACTGGGGGAGCATTTCAGCGGAAGGGGTTGTGGTATGCATCCGGATGTCGCGCTGTTTCGCCTGATCAACAACCTGACCCTGGTCCTGCCCGCGCCGCTCAGCGCCTTTTTTAGGTTCATGGCGGTGGGAGCCCCCTTCCTCTTCGGCGCCGTGTTCATCCTGCTGTGGTTCTTTGCCGCGCGGCAGGCTGCGGTGCGGCGGGCGGTGGTGCTGGCGGTGCTCTCCGGGGTCTTGGCCCTGGCGCTGAACTTCATCATCTCCCACCTGTGGAACCGGCTGCGCCCTTTCGCGGTGCTGCACCACGTGCATCAGTTGGTGGCCCACGCACCCTACCACTCCTTCCCCAGCGACCATGCGGCGGGCAGCTTCGCTTTCGCCACCGTCATGTTCCTGGCGGGACGTTTTTGGGGGTGGGCCTTTCTGGTGACGGCGGTGGTGGTGGCCTTCGCCCGGGTCTATGTCGGAGTTCACTGGCCGTCGGATGTGGCGGGCGGCGCCGTGGTGGGTTTTCTGGCCGCCAGGGTGGTGCTGGCCGAACGGCGGGAGCTGGAACCCCTGGTGCGCCGGGTGGTCCGCATCTTGCCGCGGCGCTAAGCGGGAAGCCGACGGCGTGCCGCTCCCTCGAGGGGGCGGTTTTTTTGTGCCGCGGCGGACTTGCATGGATGGGATGGCTTCTGGCCAAGCTACAGCACGAAAGCGGGAGCAGGGAGGCCCGGCGACGAGATGGAAAAATTGAATAAATGTGGGGCGAACCCCGTATAATAACGCGGGGATTAGGTAGGACCGCAAGAAGGGGGAGGGGTGTTGTCTTGAAGGCGACGGGCATCGTACGGCGCATTGACGACCTGGGCCGGGTGGTGATACCCAAGGAGATCCGCAGGACCCTGCGGATCCGGGAGGGGGATCCCTTGGAGATCTTCGTGGACCGGGACGGGGAGGTGATCCTGAAGAAATATTCCCCCATCGGGGAGCTGGGCGAGTTCGCCAAGGAGTACGCGGACTCCCTCTACGAGGCGGTGGGGCACGTGGCGTTGATCGCTGACCGGGACGTGGTGATCGCCGTCTCGGGGGCTCCCAAGAAGGAGTTCATGAACAAGGCGGTGGGCAACCTCACCGAGCGGGTCATGGAGGAGCGCAAGACCTATGCCCAACTCAAAGCGGGAGCGGAGCGGTCCAAGGGAGCGGTGGTGGGGGACGAGGAGGAGAATGACGGCAAGTTCAGCGCCATGGTCATCTCGCCCATCATCTCCGGGGGCGACCCTATCGGAGCGGTGATTCTGGGCGCCCGGGAACCCGATGCCAAGATGGGCGACTTGGAGGTGAAGCTGGCCGAAACCGCGGCTGGTTTCCTGGCCAAGCAGATGGAGCAGTGAGTTGGCCTCCCGCCCGTGCCGCTCCGTGCTATAATCGGGGCAGACGGGATGATAAGCGGGGGATGGATTTGGGGATCGCCGTGGTGGGGTTGGGACCGGACGGGGAAGGAGCATTGCCGGCCAAGGTGCGGGAGCGCTTGGCGGCGGGAGGCGAGCTGTATCTTCGGACCACCCGGCTGGCGGCGGGAGCGCCGCGGGGCGACGGCTTCGACGGGCTCTTTCGGGGCGCGCCGACCGGTGAGGTCTACCGCCGACTGACGGACATCCTGCTGGAACGGGCGCGGCGGGGGGGCGAGGTGGTCTACGCGGTGCCCGGAAGTCCCTGGGTGGGGGACGAGGCGGTGGCGCTGCTGCGCCGACGCGCGCGGCGGGAGCGCATACCGTTGGAGCTTTTTGCCGCTTCGGGCCCGGTGGAGTCGGCGGCGGCGGCCGGGTTGGTGGACCCGACGAGGGGCGTGGCGGTCCGCGACGCCTTCACCTTGGACCGGGCGCCGGCCCCGGGGGAGACGGACCTGCTGGTGACCCAGGTCCACCACCGTTCGGCGGCCAGGCAGGCCGGCCGGGCCTTGTCCCGGTGGTATCCGCCGCGGCACCCGGTGGTGGTGCTGCGGGGCGGCCGCCGCCGCCGCACGGCGGTTCAGGAGGTGGAGCGTCTGGTCTGTCTGGACGGGGGGACGCTGCTCTTCGTGCCCCGCCTGCCGGGCGGGGCCGCGTCCGCCTATCCCTTGGACCCCTTGGTGGAGGTCATGGCGCGGCTGCGCGGGCCGGAAGGCTGCCCGTGGGACCGGGAGCAGACTCATCGCAGCCTGCGTCCGTATGTCGTGGAGGAGGCTTACGAGGTGGTGGAGGCCATCGACGCGGCCGATCCGGCCAAGCTACGGGAGGAGCTGGGGGATCTGCTCCTGCAGGTGGTGTTCCACGCGCGCCTGGCCGCCGAGGCCGGGGAGTTCACCGTGAACGAAGTGGTGCGGGAGGTGGTGGAAAAGCTGGTGCGCCGCCATCCCCATGTATTCGGGGGAGCGCATCCGGACCTGCCGTGGGAACCCCGGCAGGTGCGAGCCAGCGGCCAGGTGATGGAAAACTGGCATCGGATCAAGGAGGGCGAGGGCGAGCGGGCAGCCTCGGCCCTATCGGGGGTGCCCCGCCAGTTCCCGGCCCTGCTGCGCTCGCAGAAGCTGCAAGCCAAAGCCGCCCGGCTGGGCTTCGACTGGCCGGACCACCGGGGAGCGCTGGAGAAGGTGCATGAGGAGCTGGCGGAGTTGGAGGCGGCGGTGTCCCGGGAGCCTGAACGCGCCGAGGAGGAGTTGGGGGACCTGCTCTTCGCGGTGGTCAACGCGGCGCGGCTTTTGTCCCTGGACGCCGAGGTGGCGCTGGGGTCCGCCACGGACAAGTTCGTGCGCCGCTTCGAGAGCATGGAGCGGCAGTTGGCGGCGGCCGGCGGCGATCCGCGTCGGCTGAGCGGCGCACAGTGGGACGAGCTTTGGCGCGGCGCAAAAAAAATCGAGGGAAATAGAGGAACGGAAGGCAATTCGGCGAATAGAAGTTGTGTTCCCTAAGGTGGAACAGGACTTTTGGCGAGGAGGGATCTGTTTTGAACAAGCCGGAGTTGGTGGCCTCGGTGGCGGAGAAGGTGGGCATGCCCAAGAAGGACGCGGAGCGAGCGGTGAACGCATTCCTGGAGTGCGTGGAGGAGGCGCTTCGCCGCGGAGACAAGGTATCCCTGATCGGGTTCGGGACCTTCGAGGTGCGGCAGCGTTCCGCACGCGTCGGTCGCAATCCCCAGACCAAAGCCCAGATCAAGATTGCCGCCAGTCGGGTGCCGGCCTTCAAGGCCGGTAAGGGACTCAAGGACTCGGTGGCGCGCTAGGGTGGAAGCGGGGCCGGGCTAGAGCCGGCCCTGATTTTTTGGGAGGTGCGCTGGTGCGCCTGGACAAGTTTTTGAAGGTGAGCCGCCTGATCAAGCGGCGCACCCTGGCCAAGGAGGCCTGCACCAGCGGGCGGATCGAGCTGAACGGCCGGGTGGCCAAGGCGGGCAGCGAGGTGGCACCGGGGGATTGCCTGTCGTTGCGCTTCGGAGGGCGCCGCCTGGTGGTGGAGGTGGTGGAGGTGCGCGAGGCGGTGCCCCAGGCTAAGGCCCCCGAGCTGTACCGGGTGCTGGAGGAATCCCGGGAGGAGTGAAGGAAGCCGGGTATGCCGTGCCCCCTCGCCGCATAGCCATGCGCTGAGGGGGCATCACCATGGCCGAGGGGACTTTTCGGCAGCGGGAACATCTGGTGAGCCTGGTCGACCGGCAAAAGCTGACCGTCTCCGGCGTGGAGCAGGTGGCGAGCTTTGACGAGGAGGAGGTGGTGTTGGCCACCGACTTGGGCAACCTGACCATCAGGGGCCGGGAGCTGCGCATCCAGCAACTGAACCTGGAGGACGGGAGCTTCGCCGTGGAGGGGACGCTGTCCTCCCTGAGCTACACGGAGGGGCGAGGGCGCCGCGCCCGAGGGGGGGGTTGGCGGCGCTTTTTCCGTTGACCCCGGGGGACGAGTTGCGGACTGTGGGGGGGCTGACCTTGGCCGGTACGTTGCTGGGCCTTTTGTTCGACGCCCACCGGGCCTGGCGCACGCAAGGAAAGCCGCGGCCCCTGAATGCGGCGACGGCCGACCTGGCGGTGTGGTTGGCGGCGACGGCGGTGGCCGTGGGAGCCGTGGTGCTCCTCGACGGCGGCCTGCGCGGCTACACCCTGCTGGGGATCGCCCTGGGGGGAGGCGGTTACCACTGGTTGGCCCATCCGGTGCTTGGCCCGGGACTGGAGTCCGCCTGGCGCACCCTCCGAGCTTGTAGGCGCCGGATGGGCCGCCGAAGAAAAACCTCTCCGCGGGAAGGATTCCCGCCTCGGGCGTAGAATGTAGAGAAAATGTCCACAGATTGTAGATATCCTGTGGACAGGAGTGAGGCGGATGCAGGTCGAGATCCGGGGGGTGGAGAACCTGAGCTTTCGGGAACGGCAAGTGGTGGTGCTCAAGGAAAGCGGCCTGGGCAACGAAGAGGTGGCCCGCCGCCTGGGGCTCAGCCCCAGCACCGTGGCCACGCTGTTTCATCGCGCCCGCGGCAAAGGATACCAGGTGGTGGTGGTCCTGGGGGGGGATGTGCTGGGGCTGGGCCTCCCGGAGGACGAGGCATGACCGGGCGGGTGCGGGGAGTGCGCTTTGGCCGGCTCTTCCTCCTGGTGCTCTTCTTGTACCTGGGCGGCTTGTTCATTCACGCACGCCTGGTGATGTGGGGCCTGGGGCGGGACATCCAGACGGCTCGGGTCCAGGTGACCCGTCTGGAGGCGGCGAACCGCTCGCTGCACCACCGCATCGCGCGGCTGCAGCAGGACGCCTACGTGGCGCGGCTGGCCGAGGAGCGCCTGGGATTGGTCAAGCCGGGGGAGGTGCCCTACATCGTGCGGCACTGAGGGGCGGCCCCGCCTGCGGCTTTGCATAGTGCATATTGACAAAAAACGCGCCCCGCCCTATAATCAAAGCACCATTTTAGGGGGGGAAGCGGGACGGGATCGACGGAATCATCCATAGAGGTGGGAGCAATCGTCGAAGGCACCGTGACGGGCATCGCCAACTTCGGGGCCTTTGTTTTGCTGCCCAACGGTAAGACGGGACTCGTCCATATCTCCGAGGTGGCGGACAGCTATGTCCGCGACATCAAGGAGCACCTCAAGGAGAACGACAAGGTGAAGGTCAAGATCCTGTCCTTCGACGGGAAGGGCAAGATCGGCCTGTCCATCCGCCAAGCGCAACCCGGCGCCCGGCCCGTAGCCCCGCGGGCCTTTCCCGGTCGCCGCCCGGGGGGCCGGCCCTCCTTCGAAGACAAACTGGCCCGGTTCATGAAGGAGAGCGACGAGCGCATGCAGGAGCTGCGCAAGAAAACGGACTCCAAACGAGGGGGGCGCGGCACCGGTCGAGCGGCGGCCAAGGAGACACAATGAAGGGGGCGGATCTCCGCCCCCTTCCCCTGTGTACCGCCGTGGCGGGAAGCTCGTTGCGCCGCCCGGGAACTGATGGTAGAATGAAGGAGGAGGTGGGGCGGTGGAGACTTTTGCGTTTTTGATGCATCCCCTGCGCCCGGACGACTTCGCGCGCAAGTACCCGTTCACCCGCCGCCTGCCGCCGCGGGTGGTGGAGGGCATCTTCAAGCAGATACCGCCGCTGAAGATCTCCCACGTGCGGGGTATCCGCTCCGCCACCGGGGCTCAGGCGGAGGGATGGCTGTTGGCATTGCCCCTGACGCCGCGTCAACTGCTGGAGTCCGACTGGTCCTTCGTCCTGCGCCGCCTTTTGCAGTCGGGGCACCTGGCCGAGCGCCTGGGAGCCAAGATCCTGGGGCTGGGGGCTTTCACCAAGATCGCCGGGGACCGGGGGATAAGCGTGGCCCGCAACCTGTCCATACCGGTGACCACCGGCAACAGCTACACCGCCGCCACGGCGGTGGAGGGCCTGCTGCACGCGGCGAAGCTGATGGGACACGACCCGCGGCAGGTGCGGGTGGCCGTGCTGGGAGCCACGGGTTCCATCGGCAGCGCCTGTTCCCAGTTGTTGGCGGGAAAGGTGTCGGCCATGGTCCTGACCGCCCGAAACCGGGAGCGCTTAGAGCTTTTAGCTGGGCGGTTGCGGGCTGCGGGCTGCCCGGAGGTGGCCATCGACACCGACACCCACCGGGCGGTCCGGGCGGCGGACTTGGTGTTGGCGGTCTCCAGCGCCACCGATGCGTTGGTGGAACCGCAGGACCTTAAGCGCGGGTCGGTGGTGTGCGATGTGGCCCGGCCGCGCAACATCTCCGCCCAGGTGCATGCCCGGCGGGACGACGTGCTGGTGATCGACGGCGGGGTTATCCGGGTGCCGGGCAATCCGGATTTCGGCTTCGATTTCGGCTTCCCGCCCGGCATGGTGGAGGCCTGCATGGCCGAGACCATCATGCTGGCCCTGGAGGGCCGCTACGAGTCCTTCACCCTGGGTCCGGACATCAGCGTGGAGCGGGTGCAAGAGATCCATGCCTTGGGACGAAAGCACGGCTTCGCCCTCGCCGGGCTGCGGCGCTTCGAGCGGGCCATCAGTGTCGAGGAGGTGGCCCGGATCCGGGAGCGGGCGGCCCGCGGCAAACTCGAGGTGCGGCTGGGCGAGGCCGTGGTACGTTAGCCGGAGCGTAAGGGGGTTCTAATGCGTGGAGGAACAAGCCAAGGCGGAGGAGAACCGCATCCCGGAAGTGCTGCCCATCCTGCCGTTGAAGAACACCGTGGTGTATCCGGCGACCTTCGTTCCCCTGGCGGTGGGGCAGGAATCTTCCCTCAAGCTGGTGGAGGCCAGCATGTCCAACGATCGCATCATCGGAGTGGTGGGTCAGCATAGCCAGGAGCAGCGGGCCTATCCCAAGGACGTCTACGGGGTGGGCACGGCCTGCCGCATCCATCACGCCCTGCGCATGCCCGGGGGCAGCATCCAGTTGATGGTGCAGGGGCTGGAGCGCATCCGGATCGTGGAGTACCTGCAGGAGGAGCCCTTCCTCACCGCCCGGGTGCAGACGCTGCCGGAGACCGTGGAGGAATCGGTGGTGGTGGAGGCCTTGGGGCGCAACGCCGCCGCCCTCTTCGAGCGCTTGGTGGCCTTGGCGCCGTACCTGACCGAGGATCTGATCATGGCGGCCATGAACATGGACGACACTCGGCAGTTGACCTACTTCATCGCCACCAACATGCGCATGGAGCAGGAGGAGCGCCAAAAGATCCTGGAGGGAGATTCCCTCCAGGTCAAACTGGAGACCATCACCAACCTCCTGAACAAGGAGATCAAGGTGCTGGAACTGGGACGCAAGATCCAAAGCGAGGCCGAGGCGCAGATGGGCAAGGTGCAGCGGGAGTACTTCCTCCGCGAGGAGCTGAAGGCCATCCGCCGCGAGTTGGGGGAGGAGGACGCCGAGGCGGCGGAGATCAACAATCTGCGGGAGCAGTTGGAGCAAGTGGCCATGGCGCCCGAGGCCAAGGCGGAGGCGCAGCGGGAACTGCAGCGGCTGGAGCGAATCCCCAGCGCCTCGCCGGAGCACTCCGTGATCCGCACCTATCTGGACTGGCTCCTGAACCTGCCCTGGAACACCCTCTCGGCGGAACCCATCGACATCCTACGGGCCCGGGAGATCCTGGATCAGGACCACTACGATTTGACGAAGCCCAAGGAGCGCATCCTGGAATACCTGGCGGTGCGCAAGCTCCAGGAGGAGCGGGCGGAGGAGTTCGGGGCTCCGCCCCACGGCCCCATCCTCTGTTTCGTCGGACCGCCGGGAGTCGGCAAGACCTCGCTCGGGCAATCCATCGCCCGGGCCATGGGGCGCAAGTTTGTGCGCATGTCCCTGGGCGGCATGCGGGACGAGGCGGAGATCCGCGGCCACCGGCGCACCTACGTGGGGGCGCTGCCGGGGCGCATCATCCAGGGGATCCGGCGCGCCCAGACCCGCGATCCCGTTTTCATGCTGGACGAGGTGGACAAGATCGGCATGGACTGGCGGGGCGATCCCTCCTCGGCCCTGTTGGAGGTGCTTGATCCGGAGCAGAACCGGGATTTTCGGGATCACTACCTGGACGTGCCCTTCGACCTGTCCCAGGTGCTCTTCATCACCACCGCCAACACCCTGGAGACGGTGCCCCCCGCCTTGCGGGACCGCATGGAGGTGCTGGAGCTGCCCGGCTACACGGAGGAGGAGAAGGTCCAGATTGCGCGGCAGTACCTCCTGCCCCGGCAACTGGGAGCCAACGGCCTGCGTCCGGGGGAGGCGGAGTTCTCCGACGAGGCCTTCCACCTGATCATCGCCGAGTACACCCGGGAGGCCGGGGTGCGCAACCTGGAGCGGGAGACCGCCACCATCTGCCGGAGGCTGGCGCGGCAGAAGGCCGAGGGGCAGGAGATCGAGGTTCAGGTCACCCCGGACAGGGTGCGCTCCCTCCTGGGCAAGCCCCGCTTCTTTGCCGAGGTGGCGGAGCGGGTGGACCGACCCGGCGTGGCCACCGGCCTGGTATGGACCCCTGCCGGGGGGGACATAATCTTCGTGGAGGCGGCCCTGATGCCGGGCAGCAAGTCCCTGAAGCTCACCGGGCAGATGGGCGACGTGATGCGGGAGTCGGCGGAGGCGGCCTTAAGCTACGTGCGCTCCCGGGCGGAGGAGTTGCGCATCGACCCCAATTTCTATGAGAAGCACGACGTGCATATCCATGTCCCGGCCGGCGCGGTGCCCAAGGACGGCCCCTCGGCCGGGGTGACCATCGCCGTGGCCCTGGCCTCCATCCTAACGGGGCGACCGGTGCGCCACGACGTGGCCATGACCGGCGAGGTCACCTTGCGCGGCAAGGTGTTGCCCGTGGGCGGGGTGCGGGACAAGGTGCTGGGCGCCCTGCGGGCGGGGATCGACACGGTGATCCTGCCGCGGCCCAACGAGGTGGATCTGGAGGAGCTGACCCCCGAGGCCAGGGAGAAGCTGCATTTCACTCCCGTGGAGAACGTGGACGAGGCCCTCGAGGCGGCGCTGGTTCCGGAGCCGGGCCGGCGGGCGGGACGCGATTAGCAGGGCACGCCGGGGCACGGCTCCGGCCCCTGAGAGGGAGCAATATCAGTGAGCATCCTTTTGGCCATCCTGGCGCTGATGGCGCTGGTGGTAGCGCACGAACTGGGGCATTTTCTGGCGGCGCGGGCCTACCGCATCCATATCACCGAGTTCGGCATCGGGATCCCGCCGCGGCTGGCCCAGATCACCCGGGGCGGCATCCGCTACAGCCTGAACCTCTTGCCCATCGGCGGCTTCGTCAATTTCGCCGATCCCCAGGAGGAGCAGGATGGCGAGGGCAACCGCGATCCGGAGCGCTTCTTCCCCCGCCGCCCCGTGCGGGAGCGGGCGGTGGTGCTCTTCGCGGGGGTGGGGGCCAACTTCCTGTTGGCCATCGGATTGCTGAGCTTCTTGGGTACCCCCTTCTACCAGCCGATGATCACCGGGGTGGTGAAGAACTCCCCTGCAGCGGCGGCGGGGCTGCTCCCGGGCGACCGCATCACGGTGATCGACGGTCGCAAGGTGGCCCTGAGCGGGGATCCGCAGCAGATCCTGACCTTGGTGCACAACCTGATCGACCGCAGTCGGCAGAACCCGGTGCGGCTGGTGGTGGAGAAAGGTGGTCGCAGCCGCGAGGTCTCGGTGCTGCGCGGCTATGATTGGAACGACGCCGGGCTGGGGTCCGGACCCAAGATCGGGGTGCTCCTGGGCATCCACACCGTCTTCCAGCACCGCGGCGGGCTGGTGGGTTCGGTCGGGGCGGCGCTCACCCAGTCCTATCGGTTCGCCGGCGCGGTGCTGGGCTACATCGGCAAGATGGTCTCCGGCCACTCCCAATTCCGCCAGATCGGCGGGCCGGTGCAGGTGGTGGGGGTCACCGCCTCCGCGGTGCGGACGGGCTGGCAGTTCTTCCTCTACGTGGTGGCCCTGATCAGCCTCAACCTGGGCATCATGAACCTCTTGCCCATCCCGGGGCTGGACGGGGGACAGCTCTTGTTCCTGGGGGCGGAGGCGCTGCGGGGAGCGCCCTTGGACCAGCGTCGCCTGGGCATCATCAACACCCTGGGCATCCTGCTGGTCTTCGGCCTGGTGCTATTGCTGACCGTGCGCGACATCCTGCAGTATCTGCGCGCCAGTTAACCTGCGGCGGCCTCGGCCGTGTGGAAAAGAAACTCCGAGCGCACGAAGCAGGTGTCGCAACTTTGGCCATGCTCGGCGCAGACGGTCCCCGGCACTTCCCAACAGGGTCCGGCGGCACCGGCGGCGGGACACCGCCCCTGCAGTTCCTCGCTGCACTGGACCATGACCCGGCAGTCCTCCCAGGGCAGGGTGGCCCGCTCGGCGAAGATCCGCCCCTTGCGGTAGGCGGAGTGGAAGGCCTCCACGGCGGCGGGATCCAGTTGGCTGCCGGCTGCTTGCCGCAACTGCGCCAGGGCTTCCGCGAAGGGCAGGGCGGATCGATAGTTGCGGTGGGTGACCTTGGCTTCGAACCGGTCGGCCACGGCGATGATCCTGGCGCCCAGCGGGATCTGCTCGCCCGCCAGGCGCAGGGGATAGCCGGTGCCGTCGAAATGCTCGTGGTGGTGGCGCACCATGGGGGCTAGGTCGTCGCGACCCAGGGGTTGGACCAGCTGGGCTCCGATCTCCGGGTGGCGCCGCGTGGTCGCGTACTCTTCCGGGGTGAGTTGACCCTGCTTCAGCAGGATGGCGGGCGGCAGGCCCGCCATGCCCACGTCGTGCAAAAGCGCCGCCAGGGCCACCGCGTCGGCGGCGGGGGAGTCCAGGCCGAGCTCCACGGCCACCATCCGGCTCCAGTGGGAGATTCGCCGGGAACGCCCGTGGTAGAAGGGCTCGCGGGCATCCAGGGACTCCACCAGGGTCTGCAAGAGCTTCCGGTAGGTGTCCTGATCCTGGCCTTGGACTACCAGCCGGGCGGCCGCCATCTCCAAGGCCGCCAGGGCGTGAGAGCCGAGGGGGCGGCGGGAGAAACCCAGCAGGGCCCCGCCGTCGGCCAGGGGTACGGCGGCGAGGCCGCCGCCCATCAGGTCCTGCAGCACGGGGGGAAGCCTGCCCAGCCGGGGATCGTCGGCGGGGCGCAGGCAGGGTCCCTCTTCGGCCAGGGAAAGCAGATCGCCGGCGGTCTCCGGGTCCTCCCGGATCAGCCGAACCAGGGCGGCGGGAAGCCCCGTGTGGAACCGCAAGGTGGCCCCGCCCGTGCCGGGGGATCCCGGGGCCAGTAGCAGTCCCCCTTGGGCCCCCACGATGGCCATCTCCAATCGCAGGAAGGTCTCCTCCAGAGAGGTCGGCGCGGGGTCGGCGGGGGGTGGCACCGCCTCGAGCACCCGCAGGGCGGCCCCCAAGAGCGGGGGAGCGGCCCGCAACAGCGCGCCGAAGTTGGACGCGGCCGGCCCGGCTTCCAGGAGAGCCCGATGGCGCGTTCCCAAAAGCGGCAGGCGCAGGTAGTTGCCCTGGGGCGTATGCGTCACCCGGGGCCGGTCGGGTAGCTCGCCCTCGGCCAGCGGGGGCCGAGGGCCGCCGCGGTCGCCCACCGGCAGGAAGGCGTTCTGGGAGGCGGCGTACAGGTAGGCGGTGCAGGGAGTGGCCGCGCCCCACAGGGGAGCGAAGGCGCCGAGGAGCCGCTCCAAGACCGCCGGCGCCTGGGCCGCGGGGTCGTCCGGGACGAGGATGCGCTCCAGGGCCGCCTGCACTCGTTCCCGGAAGGCCAGTTGCCGGTACAGGTGGACGATCCAGAGCAACAGGGCCAGCAAGACCGGCGCCAAAAGCCAGAGCTGCCCCAAGGGCCCGTCCTCCCCTCGCGTATCCGGTTGCGATAATTCTAGCAAAGGATGGCCGCCGCGACAAGGCATTTGACAGCAGGTCACCTGGCCGCTAGAATCTGGACCGAGGGCCGGAGTGGCGGAATCGGCAGACGCGGCGGACTTAAAATCCGCTGGGCTAGCCCGTGTGGGTTCGACCCCCACCTCCGGCACCATCCCCATTTGATGCGCGCCTCCCGACCGCCGCGGAATGCTTCGCGGGGCGGCGGCCGCAGGGAGCGGTGCCGCGAAGGGGCGGCGGGAAGGTGGTGGCGGATGAGTCGCCTGGGAAGGCGCTGGCCGCTGTGGGTCACCCTGGCGTTGGTGGTGGCCCTGGCGGGCGCGGCCTGGGCCGGCCGGCCGCCGGTCGGGGCGGGGGGCAGGGAGGCGACCATCCGGGTCACGGCCTTCGGCCACCTGGGCAAGGTGCGCCACGGCGCCTACACCGTGTCCATCGGCTTGCGCGTCGACAACAACGGTCGGCGCAGCCTGGTGATGGGGCCGCGGCGGTTTGTGTTGCTGGACGATGCCGGCGGGCGTTTTCGGATGCTGGAGCACGGCAAGGCGGCCCACACGGTGACGCCGCTGCCCCGCCAGGTGCTGTTCCCCGGGCGCTCCCTGGTGGGGTGGCTGGTCTTCCTGCTGCCTGCGGGCGACCCGCCCCAGGCCCTGCTGTTTCGCGTCCACGGGCGCGAACGGCGGCTGGTGCTCCAGACCACCCCCGCCCTGGAGGGGCAGTACCCGGCACCGCCGACGGTGACGCCGCCGCCGGGGGCGCGCCGTCCCCAGCCTACCACCGGGAGCGGCGGTCGGCCCCGCTCAGGTGCCAAAGGATCAGCGTCGCCAGCACCGCGATGAAAAGGAGCAGGGTGAGGGAGGCTCCCAGGGCGAACCGAAAGGAGTTCCAATACACCTGGCGGACGGCAAAGCCCGGAACGTAGAAGAAGGAGTTCAGGTAGACGTTCTGGAACAGACTGAACAGCATGGCCACCAGGTGCAGTCCCAAGAGGATGCCCAGGGCGCTCAGGGCGATGACGGTGCGGCCGGGCAGGGGGGCGCGGGGACGCAGGAGTCGAAACGTGGGCGACACCTTCCTTGCGGGGACCGGTGGTGGCCCAGTGTATGCGGCGGTGACCGCTCGGGTGCAAGGGGGCACAAGATATGGCCTTTCAGCTGGGAACGAATCTGACCCTGCGGGTGGAGTTGGAGAACCGGGCGGGCACCTTCGCCCGTTTGGCGGCGACCATCGCAGCGGCGGGCGGCAGCCTGGGTGCCATCGACCTCGTGCGGGCCACCAGCCGCAAGATGGTCCGGGAGGTGGCCGTCTCCGTCGCGGACGAAGAGCAAAAGGAGCGCCTCCTGGCGGCGGTGCGGGCGGTAGAAGGGGTTCGGCTGATCCAGGTGTCCGACCGCACCTTCCGCATGCATCAGGGCGGCAAGATCGAAGTGGTGGGCCGGGTGCCGGTGAAGACCCGCGACGACCTCTCCCACGTATATAGTCCCGGGGTGGCCCGGGTGGCCCTGGCCATCCGGGACGATCCCTCCCTGGCCTTCCAGCTGACCATGAAGCGCAGCACGGTGGCGGTGGTGACCGACGGGAGCGCCGTTTTGGGCCTGGGAGACGTGGGACCGGCGGCGGCGCTGCCGGTCATGGAGGGCAAGGCGCTTTTGTTCCGGGAGTTTGCCGGACTCAGCGCCTTTCCCCTCTGCCTGGACGTGCGAGATCCCCAGGCCATCGTGGATACCGTTTGCCACCTGGCCCCGGTATTCGGGGGGATCAACCTGGAGGACATCGCGGCGCCGCGCTGCTTCACCGTGGAGGAGGAGTTGAAGCGGCGGCTGGACATTCCGGTGATGCACGACGACCAGCACGGCACCGCAGTGGCGGTACTGGCGGCCCTGATCAACGCCACCAAGGTGGTGGGCAAGCGGTTGCCGGATCTCTCGGTGGTGGTGGCGGGCGTGGGGGCGGCGGGCGTGGCCTGCACCCGCATGCTCCTGGCGGCGGGGGTGCGCGACATCGTGGGGTGCGATCGCGGGGGAGCCGTCTACCGGGGGCGGGTCGAGGACATGAACCCGGTGAAGGAATGGTACGCGGCGCACACCAACCCTGAGGGCAAGCGGGGTTCCCTGCGGGAGGTGCTGGCGGGGGCGGACGTGTTTCTGGGCCTGTCCACGGGGGGGCTTCTGCGGGCGCGGGACCTGGCGGTGATGGCCAAGGATCCCATCGTCTTCGCCATGGCCAACCCCCTGCCGGAGGTGCGGCCCGAGGAGGCCGCCGCGGTGCGGGTTTTCGCCACGGGACGCTCCGACTACCCCAACCAGATCAACAACGTGCTGGCCTTCCCGGGTATCTTCCGCGGCGCCCTGGATTGCCACGCCCGGGAGATCAACGAGGAGATGAAGCTGGCGGCGGCCTTGGCCATCGCCGGGGAGGTGGGGGAGGACGAGTTGCACGAGGAGTACATCGTGCCAAGCGTCTTCAACCGGCGGGTGGCCGGCGCCGTGGCCCGGGCGGTGGAGGAGGCGGCGCGGCACACCGGCGTGGCCCGGAAGGTCGAGCCGTGAGCCGGGTGCCGCCGGGCCAGGCGGTCGTTCCCCGGCTGCAGGTGTTCACCTGGGGCCAGCCCCCGGTGGTGAGCGCCCAGTCCTGGCGGCTGGCCTTGGAGGGGCTGGTGGAGCGGCCGCGGGAGCTGTCCTGGAGCGAGTGGCGGGCCCTGCCCCGCCGGGCGCTGGTGGCCGACTTCCACTGTGTGACCGGCTGGAGCCGCCTGGACAACCTTTGGGAGGGCGTGCTGTTGGACACCCTGTGGGAGCTGGTGGGACTGCGGGCGGATGCCCGCTTCCTCCTGGTGCATTGTCACGGCGGCTACACCACCAACCTGCCCCTGGAGGCGCTGCGGGGGGAGGCGTCCTTGCTGGCCGACACCCTGGACGGTCGACCGTTGCCGCCGGCCCACGGCGCTCCGGTGCGGCTGGTGGTTCCCGGCCGCTACGCCTACAAGAGCGCCAAGTGGGTGCGCTCCCTGGAGCTGTCCGCCGCGGACAGGCCGGGTTTTTGGGAGAGCCGCGGCTATCACCACGCGGCCGACCCGTGGAAGGAGGAAAGGTTCGCCTGAGCAGAAGATCTTCCGGCTATCTGGCCTACGTGTTGGGGGTGGAGGCGGGTTTCTTCCTGCTGGTGGCCCTTTTCACCGTCGCCTATCGGCACGCACCGTACCTGCCGGTGGCGCAGCTGCGGCGGGATATCCTGGCCGGGCCGGAGAGCGGCCTTTTGACCTCTGGGAATCCCCTGGAGGTGATGGTGGGGATCTACCTGCGCAACGTCACCTGGCTGGGGGTCCTCACCGTCCTGCTCTACCTGGCCACCCACCTGCGCCGGGCCGTGGCGCAGCTCTTGTCCCTGGTGCTGTTCGCCGCGGCCGCGGTGCTCCTTTTCGTGACCAACACGGTGCTGGGAGGCATGGTCTTGGCGGCCCAGTCGCAAGCCCACCACGTGGCGTGGTGGGCCATCTACGCCGCCGGGGTGTTGCCCCACGGCGTCCTGGAGATCTTTGCCTTGGCGGTGCCCCTGGCGGCCCTGCCCTACCTGGGCGCTTTGTGGGGGGCCGGCGGCGGCCTTTTGGACTCGCTGCCCCGGGTATGGCGGGACGCGGGGCCGTGGCCGCTCCGAGCCTTCGGGGTGTTGGCGCTGGCGGCCGTCACGGAGACCTTCATCACGCCGCTCCTATTGTCCTTGGTCCTGCCCCTGCCGCGACATTTCTTGGGGGGTGGCTGAGATGTTGCTGTTGCGGCGGCGCATCGCCCTCTTGCGGTTGCACGGGGTCATCGGGGCGCGGGTGCGCACGGTGGACTACGGGCCGCTCTTGGCGCGGGCGGCCAAGAACCCGCGCTTGGCGGCCCTGGTGCTCGACATCTCCTCGCCCGGCGGGTCCGCGGCGGCCTCCGAGCACCTGGCTTTCCTGCTGGAGAAGGTGGCCGAGCGCAAGCCGGTGGTGGCCTTCGTCCGGGAGGCGGCCCTCTCCGGCGGCTACATGCTGGCTTGCGCCGCGCACCGGGTGGTGGCCGGGCCCGGCTCTTTGGTGGGCTCCATCGGGGTGATATCCTGGCACCCGGTGGCGGGCGAGCTGCTGGCGCGGCTGGGCGTGGCCGTGGAGGTGGCCAAGAGTGCCGAGATGAAGGACATGGGCGCCTTCTATCGCCAGCCCACCGCCGCGGAGCGGGAGAAACAGCGGCAGTTGGTGGACGACTACCTGCAGGATTTCTTGGACCTGGTCGCCCGGGGGCGGCGGGTGGAGCGGACGGTGGCCGAGAGATGGGCCACCGGGGAGCTGTTCACCGCCCGGCGGGGCGTCCAGACGGGCATGGTCGACGAGATCGGGGATCTGGATCGGGCGCTGGATCTGGCGGCCGAGTTGGCCCGCGCGCCGCGGCGCGTGCTGGTCTTGCGGCCCCGGCAGGGCTGGTGGAGTTCCTTGGGCAACCGCGCCATGCGGGCGGCGGGGGAGGCCGCCTGGGGGGAGCTGGCGAACCTGGCGGGCTGGGGTATGGTTGCCGCCGCGTCCCGGCAGGCCCGAGGAGAGAGGGGGAGTCGTGATGCCGATTCGTAAAGCGGTGATACCGGTGGCGGGCCTGGGTACCCGGTTTTTGCCGGCGACCAAGGCCCAGCCCAAGGAGATGCTGCCCATCATCGACGTGCCGGTGGTGCAGCTGGTGATCGAGGAAGCGGTGCAGGCCGGGATCGAGGACATCCTGCTCATCACCGGTCGCGGCAAGCGGGCCATAGAGGATCATTTCGACCGCTCGGTGGAGCTGGAGCTGTTCTTGGAGCGGGCCGGCAAACCGGAACTGTTGCGGGAGGTGCGCCACGTCTCGGAACTGGCGGACCTGCATTTCATCCGCCAGAAGGAGCCGCGGGGCTTGGGGCACGCGCTGCTCAGCGCCCGGCAGCACGTGGGAGATGAGCCCTTCGCCGTGCTGCTCGGCGATGAGTTCTACGACGCGAGGCAACCCTGCATCGGCCAGCTCGTCGACTGCCATGCCCAGACGGGCACCTCGGTGCTGGCGGCCATGCGCGTGGAGCGCCGGGAGGTATCCCGCTACGGCATCATCCAGGGGAGCCGGGAGGGGGAGCGGCTGCACCGGGTGGAAGACCTGGTGGAGAAACCCGCGCCGGAGGAGGCGCCCTCCAACCTGGCCATCGCCGGACGGTACGTGCTCACCCCGGACATCTTCGGCTACCTGGAGAACCTGGGACCGGGACGCGGCGGGGAGATCCAGCTCACCGACGCCTTGGCGCTGCAGAACCAGGCCACGGGGATGTATGCCTACGAGTTCCACGGCCTGCGCCACGACGTGGGAGACCGGCTGGGATACCTGAAGGCGACGGTCCTGGCGGCTCTGGAGCGCCCCGATCTGCATCGTGAGTTCCGCCGCTTCCTCTTGGAGGTGACCGAACGGCTGGCGGCGGAGGGCGCGCCTTCCCGGCGTTCAGGCACCGGCAGGGGCCGGGGCTAGCGGCGGGAGCTACAGGGCGCGCCCCCGCTGGAAGAGACTGCGCACGGTGTGCAGGAGGATGCGCAGGTCCTGCAGCGGCGAGTAGGCCCTGGCATATAGCAGGTCGTAGCGCAGTTTGTCCTTGGGATCGGTGGTGTATTTGCCCGACACCTGGGCCAGCCCCGTCAGGCCGGCCCGCAACTTGAGGCGCTCGGCATAGTTGGGCACGGAGCGGGCGAACTGCTCCACGAAGAAGGGACGCTCCGGTCGGGGACCCACCAGGCTCATCTCTCCCACCAGGATGTTGTACAGCTGCGGGAGCTCGTCCAGGTGGGAGAGGCGCAGCACCCGCCCCAGGGGGGTGATCCGCGGGTCGCCCGACACGGCCAGGGTGGGGCCGCTGAGCTGCTCCGCGTCGGCGCGCATGGTGCGGAATTTGTACAGGACGAAACGGCGCCCCTGCTCTCCCACCCGCTCCTGGCGGTAGAGCACCGGTCCGGGGGAGGAGAGCTTCACCCCCAAGGCCACCAGCGCGAGGAGCGGCGCGGTCACCACGAGCCCCACCGCCGCGAAGACCAGGTCGATGGACCGCTTCAGGAAACGGGCGCCGTCGGGCAGGCCGGTCCTCACCTCCAACACCGGCAGATCGTCCACCTGGTTCAGGTGGGCACCGAAGAGCAGAATGTCGTAGAGATCCGGGACCAGGAGGACCGGCACCTCTCGCAGGCTGCACCGGGTGGCCAGGGCCACCTTGGTTTCGCCCGGGAGGGAGGGGGCCAAGAGGTAGGCGTCGCCCGGATGGGCGGCCAACCACCCGCTCCACGCATCCTCCGGCGCATCGGGAGCCGGGGGGGCATCGGCGGTGGCCACGGGCACCAGGGCGGCGGAGTGCTCGCTCAATTTGGCGGCCAGTTCGGCGCCCTCGGCGGCGGAGCCCACCACCACGATGCGCCGCTGCCCCAGCATCCCCTGGCTCCATTGCCACACCAGGCGGTGCCAGGCGCCCAGGGCGGGCAACTGCAAGAGACCGACGATCAGGAAAACGCTACGGGGAAAGCTGAAGCCCCCCAGGGCGAAGGAGAGGGCCACGGCGAGCAGGCCGTCCAGGAGGAGCGCCGACAGCACCGCCGGCAGCACCTCCTGGCGGGCGCGGTGCTGGGGAGAATATAGGCCGTAGGTCTGGAACAAAAACCAAAGGCCCATGGTGATCCACGGGGCCACCAGCAGGTAGGCGACGAAATTGTAGCCGGGGGGTGGTCCCAGGAACCGCAGGTAGAAGGCCGCCACATAGCACAGGTTGAAGATCGCGGCGTCGGCCAGCGCCACCAGCAGCAAGAACCAGACCGGCAGCAGATAGCGGCGCCGAGCAGCCGTCCGGTCAGCCATCCTCCGCACCGCACCTCCCTCACTCCCGCGCGTGTTTGCGCTCCGATTCTACCGCTTGCGCTCCGGCTTGACAATACCGTGGTTTGGTCGGGGGCCTGCGCCGCGCCGCCTGGCAAGCCCGCGGGCGCGCGCCTTTTCAGACGACGCAGTCGTGGTTGCCAAAACGGTTCCCCGGGGGTATACTCAAGGCTGACAGGCTCCCGTCCGTTTTCCGTATTCATGGCGGGTTTCCGTGGGAGGAGGCGAAGCGGTTGTTCGGTGATCTTTTCACGCCTTTTCACCTGATCGTCCTGTTGGCCATCGCCCTCTTGGTGTTCGGTCCCCGCAAGCTGCCGGAGATCGGCTCAGGGATCGGCAAGGGCATCCAGGAGTTCAGGCGGGCCATGAGCAGCATCCAAGGCGAGGTGCTCCCGCACCAGGTGGACGAGCCTCCGGCGAACGAGGCCGGCCGGAACAGCGAGACCCCTAAGTAGGGGTCTCCTTTTTACCCATGGCGCGGCGCAGGGCGGTGTCCAAGGGGGTCAGCCGCAGGCCGAAGGCCGCCACCGCGGGGTCGGGGTCACCGATGTTGCCCTCGAGCAGCATGGAGAGCTGCAGGCTGGTCAAGGGGGGGTGGTCGGAGCAGAGCTCCATGGCCCGCACCGTGGGCTGGGCCACGCCCAAGGGCAGGTGCACCAAGGATTTGCGTATGCCCATCGCCTGCATGGCTCGGCGCAGCAGGGTCTCGTAGGAGACCTCCTCGGGTCCGGCCAGCACGTAGCAGCCCTCCACCCGGCCCAGGGCGCCCTGCACCAAGGCGGCCACCACGTCGTCCACCGCCACCGGGCGTAGCGGGTAGCGGCCGGTACCGATGACGGGCACCACCGGCGCCCGCCGCAGCAGGGCGGCCAGCTGGGTGCTGAACCCGTCGCCCGGCCCCAGCACCAGGCACGGCCGCAGGATCAGATGGGGCAGGCCGCTGGCCACCACCGCCGCCTCGGCCTCGGCCTTGGTGCGGAAGTAGGGATTGGCGGAGGCGGGGTCCGCGCCCTGGGCGCTGACGTACACCAGCCGTCCGACCCCGGCGGCGCGGGCGGCGTCCGCCAGGTTCCGGGTACCCTCCCGATGCACCGTTTCGAAGTCCTGGACGTTGCCCCGGATGATTCCCACCAGGTTCACCACCGCAGTGCAGCCCGCCAGGGCCTGGGGCAGCAATCCGGGAGCGGTGAGATCCCCCGGGACCACCTCCACCTCGGAGGGCAGGGCGCGGACCGTTCCGGGGCGACGGACGATGGCGCGGGTGGGGATGCCGGCGGCGGCGAGGGCCGCCAAGAGGTTGCGGCCGATGAAGCCGGTGGCGCCCACGACGCCCACCCTGTGCTCCTGAACCAACGGGGACACCTCCTTCGGCTGGGGTCGGAGCGCGAAGCTGGATGCGGGAAGGAGTGGAGCGGATGAGTATGCAGGCGGCGGGTCAACCAAGCAGCCCGGGGGGAGGCGGGATGCGCAGCCCCAACCCCTTGGCGGGACTGCTCTTTCTGGTCCTGTTGGCGGCGGCCCTCTGGGCGGGGCTGGTCCGCGCGTCCCTGGCGGGAGCCGTGATCCTGGTCATCTTGGCCCTGATCCTGCCCTCCTCCCTGCGCATGGCCAACCAATGGGAACGGGCGGTGGTGCTGCGGCTGGGTCGCTTCGTGCGCATGACCGGGCCGGGCATGTTCGTGATCTGGCCGGTGGTGGAGGGGGTGTACGCCTACCTGGACCTTAGGGTGCGGACCACCTCCTTCTACACCGAGCAGACCCTGACCCACGACACCGTGCCGGTGGACGTGGACGCCGTCTTCTACTGGCTGGTCTCCGAGCCCGAGCGGGCGGCCCTGCACGTGGCCAACTACCGGGAGGCGGTGTTCTGGGCGGCGCAGACCGCCCTGCGGGACATCATCGGCCGGTCCATGCTGGCGGAGCTGCTCGCGGAGCGCGAGCGGATCAACGCCGAGCTGCAGAAAACCATCGACAAGCGCACGGAGCCGTGGGGGATCACGGTGCAGGCGGTGGAGATCCGGGACGTCAAGATCCCCGGCGGATTGCAGGACGCCATGTCCATGGAGGCGCAGGCGGAGCGGGAGCGGCGCGCCCGGATCATTCTGGGAACGGCGGAGGCGGAGATCGCCGCCCGCTTCGTGCAGGCCGCCGAGACCTACGAGGGACATCCGGCCGCGCTGCACCTTCGGGCCATGAACATGCTCTACGAGGGACTCAAGGAGAAGGGAGCCATGATCGTGGTTCCCAGCACCGCGGTGGAGAGCATGGGCCTCGGCGCCCTGGGCGGGCTGGTGTCCTTGGGAAAGCTGAGGGCTCCCCTGGCGGGCTCCGAGCAGGTCCCGGCGGAAAAGGAGCCGGAGGCCTAAGGGGAGGGGGACCCAAAACGGCGCGGCCGGCCGGCGCTGCGTCCGGCGGCGGGCCGCCAGGGTTCCACCACGATGGCGTCGTCCTCGACGCGGGCCAGCTCAGGGCCATCCCCCGGGCCGGGGGATGGGTTGGCGGCCATGAGTTTGCCTATGCGCACCTGGGGCGGCGCGAAATCCTGGGCGTAGACCAGACGCCGGTGATCGCCGGGGAACCCGGCGTGGACCGTGCCCCGCAGTGCCCCCAGGACCAGCACGTCTCCCGTGGCCACCACCTTGGCTCCGGCGTTCACGTCGCCCATCACCACCAGATCGCCCTCGCAACGGCACTCCTGACCGTTGCGCACCGTTCCGTAGACGATGCGGTGACCACCGCCGCCTTGGCCCGCCGCCTCGCGCAGCGGGTGGGACAAAAGGGCCTTGACCGTCACGCCGTGGCGAGCGGCCGCCTCCAGCACCGCCGCAGCCAGCGGGACGCTCAGCGGTCGACCTGCGGTGTCCACGATCAGCTGTGCACCGGCCAGGAAGCGGCGGTGCTCGGAGAGGACCTGGTCCAGGCGCTCCAATAGCGGGGGAAGGTCCGCCTGGGGATCCAGGAGCACCCGGATCCCCTCCCGGCTTCCCTTCAGGGTTACCGACATCGGCCCATCACCTCTTCCCCCTCTCTTCTATCCGGGAACGGCGAACTCCTCTGCGTGGAGGTGATCCACCGAATGAGCCTGCAGCTGTCCTCCTTGGCGGCGGGACGAGCCGCCATAGGCGTGATCCTGCAGCAGGGAAGGGTCTTCGAGGCCAAGGTCCTGGCGGCCTTGGGGCGGCAGGTCACCCTAGAGCTGGCGGGGCAGCGGGTGCAGGCATGGAGCACCCTGCCCCTGCAGCCGGGCGAGCTGTTGCGCCTGGCGGTGCGGGAGATCGGCCCGGGGCGGGTGGTGCTGTCGGTGCTGCCCACGCCCCCGGCGGCGGCCGGGGCGGGCACGGAGCCGACGCCGATCTGGGTGCGGCTGAGCGCGGCGGGGTTGCCGGAGCCGGTGCGCACCCAGCTGTCCCTGGGGCAGCCGGTGGCGGCCCGGGTGGTGAGCGCCACGCCGGGCGAGACGATCCTGGAGGCGGCGGGGCAGCGCATCGCTGTGGGGCAGGCCTTGCCCTTCCCCCCGAGCATGGTGCTGACCATGAGCCGTGCCGGAGGTGGAGGGGGACGGGTCTGGGAAGTAGCCATCGAGTCCGCGGCCCAGCCGGCGGCGGCCGCAGCCGTGGTGCGGCAGGCGGGCCTGACGCCGGAGCCCGCCCTGCAGGATCTGGCGGTGCGCCTGCGTGCCGCCGGCTTGAACCTGACCCCGGCCGCCATGCGCTCAGTGGCGGACGCGCTGCCCCCGGGGGCCCCGGTGAGTGCGCGGGCCGCGGCGGTGCTGCTCCTGTCCCAGGGGTTGCCGGCCACCCGCGGCGGCGTGGCGGTGCTGGCGGGCGTCCTGGAGGCCCCCCAACCCGTGCCCGCGCTGCAAGCTGCCCTGGCCCGGGCCTTTCCCGAGCTGCCGGCGGCCACCTACGCCTTTCATCCCGGCCAGCCGCCGCCGGCGGCCGTGGCCCAACTGCGCTCGGTGATGGACCAACTGTACGGCCCGGTGGCCTCAACGTCCCACGCCGGGGGACCGGCGGCGGCCGCGGCGGGAGTCATCCCGGCCTTCACCGCCTTGGCCGCCAGCCGGCTGCTGGCCCAAGGCCAGGTGCTGGCCTGGGTGCTGCCGGTGTGGTGGGGGAGCGGCCCGGGGAATGTGGAGATCACCATCCGTCGGCGCGGCCGGCGGCGGGCACTTGATCTGCGGGAGGTCTCCATCGCCTTCGTGCTGGAGACGAAACACCTGGGGCTGTTGGCCATCCACCTGGCCATCAGCCGCGGCGCGGTCAGCTGCACGGTGCGCGCCGCGGACGAGCGGGTGCGCGACTTCCTGGCGCAGCGGGGCGAGGCCTTGCGGCAAAACCTCCAGGCCGTCTCTCTCCAGGTACGCGAGTTGCGTTTCGCCGCCGGGAGGGTGGAGCCCGAGACCTTTCGGGTGCCGGCGCCGCCCCGGCCGTTGGATCTGGAGGTATGAGCGGCAGGCGGGCCCGCCGGGTGCGGCGCGCGGTGGCTCTGTCCTACCGTCCCCGGCGGGACGAGGCTCCCCGGGTGGTGGCCAGCGGCCAGGGGCGGATTGCCGAGCGGATCATCGCCGCCGCCCGGGACGCGGGGGTGCCGCTGCACGAGGATCCGGAGCTGGCCGAGTTGCTCAGTCGGTTGGACCTGAACGAGGTGATCCCCCCTGAACTTTACGCCGTGGTGGCGCAGGTGCTGGCCTTCGTCTACCAGGCGGACCGGGAGCGGGCGGGTCAGGGGCGGGGCCGGCGCTGATTGGGGCGGTCGGAGGGATCTTTCAGCCGACGAGGCTCCACCAGCCCCAAAGCCCCAGGAGGGTCACCAACAGCACCGGAACGGTCAGGGTGAAGCCGATCCGGAAGTAGTAGCCCCAGGTGATCCGCACCTGCCGCCGCTCCAGGACGTGCAGCCACAGCAGCGTGGCCAAGGAGCCGATGGGGGTGATCTTGGGCCCCAGATCGCAGCCGATGACGTTGGCGTAGGCCAGGTAGTGCTGGGTGGCCACGGGCAGGGCCGTGCCGTGGATGGCCAGGGCGTCGATCATCACCGTGGGCATGTTGTTCATCACCGAGGAGAGGAAGGCGGCCAAAAAGCCGGTGAACAGGATGGCGGGTCCCGGTCCGGCCTGGGCCACCGCCCGGACGGCGTGGCTCAAGAGATTGGTGAGGCCCGCGTTGCGCAGCCCGAAGACCACCACGTACATGCCCACGGAGAACACCACTATCTTCCACGGGGCTTGGCGCAGGATGCGCCCCACGTGGACGGCGGAGCTGCGTCGCGCCGCCCAAAGCAGCGCCGCGGCCACGCTGCCGGCCACCACCGAGACGGGCACCTGCAGGAACTGGCTCAGGAAATAGCCGAGGAGCAGCACCGCCAAGGCCCACCACACCCGGCGGAAAAGACGGATGTCCCGCACGGCCGCGGCGGGCGGGCGCAGCCGGGCCAGCTCCACCCGCCCCGGCAGATCCCGGCGAAAGAAGAGGAACAGGGCCAAAAGGCTGGCGCCGGCGGCCACCAGGTCCACGGCCGCCATGTGTCGGGCATACTCCACGAAACCCAGGTGGAAGTAGTCGGCCGAGAGGATGTTCACCAGGTTGGAGATCATGAGCGGCAATGAGGTGGTGTCGGCGATGAAGCCGCCGGCCATCACGAAGGCCAGCACCGCGCGCGGGTTCAGGCCCAAGGCCTTGACCTCTCCGTAGACGATGGGCGTGAGGATCAAGGCGGCACCGTCGTTGGCGAAGAAGGCGGCCACCGCCGCCCCCAGCAGGACGCTGTAGAGGAAAAGGCGCCGTCCCTTGCCTTTGGAGAAGCGGGCCATGTGCAGGGCGGCCCACTCGAAGAACCCCAACTCGTCCATCACCAGGGAGATGAGGATCAGGGCCACGAAGGTGAGGGTGGGATCCCAGACGATCCGGAGCACCTCCACCACGTCTCGGAGGGTGACCACCCCCAGGGCCAGGGCCAGGATGGCCCCGGAGGCGGCGGACCAGCCGATGGACAAGCCCCGGGGCTGCCAGATCACCAGCACCAGCACCACCAGGAAGAGGATCACGGCCAAGGCGGTAGACATGAGGCGGGAGAGCCCTCCTTTACGACGCGGCGGAACCGAAAAGCTCCCGGGCCACCTCCCGCAAATCGGTGAGTCCGCGCACGTCCGCGGCGCGCAGCGCGACCCGGCGCAGGGGGACGAGCGGGAAGAGGGCCGGCAAGCGGCGCAGATGCTCCTCCTGCAGCCGCCGGCGCCGGGCGAAGAAGGGACCGGTGCACATGGCCGCGGGCAGCACCTGATTCGCCACCACCAGGGCCGTGGCGATGCCGGAGCCGGCCAGTTGCACGGCGGCGCGCTGGGCCTCCGCGACGGGGGTGGCCTCCGGGTACAGCACGAAGGCCAGGGAGGTGCGATCAGGGTCGCGCAGCACCTCCAGGGACCGGCGGATGCGGCCGGCCGCTGCGGCCTCCTGCCCTGCAGGCAGGGCGGGCGGGTGCGCCTGGGCCGCCAACTGGGCGGCGTATTCCCGGGGCAGCTCCAACAGGCGCAGGGTGTGCCCGGTGGGCGCGGTGTCGAAGACCACCACCCGGCCGGCCGGTTGCAGCAGGTGGTCCAGGAAGCGGTGGAACACGGCCACCTCCTGGGTGCAGGGGGATTCCAGCTCCTCGGCCAGGCGCTCCAAGGCGGCCGGAGGAAAGTGCCGGGCGGCATCCGCGAGCACTCCTCTGCGGTAGGCCGCAGTCGCCGCGGCGGCGTCCACGCGCACGGCCGCCAGACCGCCCACCCCGGCCACCGGATGCGGCGCATCATCCACCGGCACCTCCAGCACCGCGCCCAGGTGGGCCGCCGGGTCGGTGGTCACCAGGAGGGTGTCCCAGCCGGCATCGGCCGCCCAGACCGCCAGGGCGGCGGCCAGGGTGGTCTTACCCACGCCGCCCTTGCCCGCCAACAGGATGCGCCGCCGGCGGCCCGGTAGGGGCAGGATCCCTGCGGGGGGCGCTGCCTCAGGCGGCGACGAAGGGAAGTCCGGCAAGCAACTCACCCACCTTTTCCAAGGAGTCGAGGCCCTGGATCTCGAAGTCGCACAAAGGCACCCGCCACACCGGCGCGGTCACCTGCCGGGCCAGCTCCGCCAATTGGCGCTCCTGCATGGCGCACCGCGCACGGAAGAAGGGGTTGTCGGCGGCCGCCGGCGGGATGAGGCCGTTGACCACCAGGGCCTGGGGCACGATCTCCAACCGCGTGAGTTCCGACCAAGAGCGTAGCGTCTCCTCCACCGCCGTGCGTTCGCCCTGAGCCACCAGCACCAGGGCGCACTCGGCGGGGGAACGCAGGATGGCCATGGCCCGCCGGTATTGCTCCCGGGAGGCGGCCAGGGCCTGGACCGGGCCCAGGCAGGTCTGGCCGCCCCCGGTGGCGCTGGCGTCCAAGTGTTCGGTCCAGGCCGACGGCAGCTCCAAGAGGCGCAGGGTGTGCCCCGTGGGGGCCGTGTCGAACACCACCCGCTCGTAATCCGCGCGGTCCAGGCAGTCTATGAACCGGTCGAAGCCGGCGATCTCCTCGGTGCACGGGCCGCTCATCTGCTCCTCCACGCCGCGCAGGATCTGTGGTGGAAAAAGCTCCCGCAGCGGCGCCAGGGCCCGCTCCCGATAGGCGCGGGCGGCGGCGACGGCGTCGATCTCCAGGGCCGCCAGGCGGGGCACTCCCTTGATGGTGACCGGGGATGGCCCGATGTCCTGCTGAAAGACGTCGGCCAGGTTGGAGGCCGGGTCGGTGGTCACCAAGAGGGTGCGTTTCCCCTGCCGGGCCAGGCGCAAGGCGGCGGCCGAAGCCAGGGTGGTCTTGCCCACGCCGCCCTTGCCTGAGAAGAGCAGGTGCCGGGGGCCGGCCACCTCAGGCGCCCGCCCCGGCGGAGCGGATCTGATCGTAGGTGGGGTAGGCGCCCGTGGCCACCACCCGGCCGTTCACCACCACGATGGGCAGGGCGGCCACTCCCCGCTCCCGGATCAGCCGCTGCACCTCGGGGTGGGCCAGGAAGGCGTCGGGCTGGCGGCTGAGTTGAAACCGCGCCACCGCGGCTCCCTCGGAGCGCAGCCGCTCCACGGCGGCCAGCACCGTCAGCAGGGACGGGTCGGGGGCGGGTCCGCACACGCCGCTGGAGCAGCACAGCTCGGGGTCGAAGATCCACACCTGCATCGCCATCGCCTCCCGCAATTGCTCGGCCGGGACCGTGGGGGCATCAGGCCAGCGAATTGCCCGGGCGTCGCTCCCTTCTCCCGGAAGTGCGCGCCGGGGCGGCGCACTCGTCCCGGGCCAGCGCCGCGAGCCGCTCCTCCCGGGGCAGCGGCCGGGGCAGGGCCGTCAGGGCCGCCGCCGCCGGCGGCGGCAGGTCCTCAACCAGGTGGTAGAACACCCACATGCCCTGCCTGCGGTCCCGCACCAGCCCGGCCTCCTTCAGCCGATGCAGGTGCTGGCTCACCGCCGGCTGGCTGAGCCCGAAGAGGGCCACGAACTCGCACACGCAGATGTCCCGGCGGCGCAGCAGCCCCAGCATCTCCAGCCGGGTGGGGTCCCCCAGGGCGCGGCACACGGCGGACAGCCCGACTAACGTCTCCATAGCTCATCACCTTATAGCAATCTTATTATATGGCGAGCTTACCACGCACCGTCGGCCAGGTCAAGCCCGACGGCGCCCAAAGGGCCGGCTCACCGACGGTGCTGCCGGCGGCATCGGTTTTCCCTCACGGACATCGCCCGCCCTGCGGGATGGCGGGTGCTCTTTGCGGGAAGGGAATACGGCCGGGGGCGCAGAATAGTTTGACGGAACGAAAACGGTCGGCCGTGAGGTGGGCGGATGCGCAGACGGCGCCTGGGAGGATTGCAGTATCGCTTGGCCGGGCTGGTGTTCGCCGTGGCCCTGGTCACGGTGGGGGCCAGCGCTCTCTTCGGCTTGCGCACCGCCGACGCCTCCATCCAGGCCATGGCCCGCCAGCGCCTGACGGCGGCCGGGGGCCTGCTGCGGGAGCGGCTGGCGGATCGGGAGGCGGCGGTGGCCGCCGCCGCGACCGATCTGGCCCGCAAGCCCTTCCTGCGTTCGGGGGCGGCGGCCGGACGGGTGTACCTGGACGTCTACTTGCCCGAGGCACGCCGCCACTCGGGGCTGAGCTACCTGGCCGTGCTGGGGCCGCAGGGTGGCGTGGCGGCGCAAAGCGGCACCCCGCTGCGGTTGCCTTCGTCGTCGTTCCTCCATGGCCTGCGGGCTCCCGCCCGAGGCTTGACCCGCACGTCCCGGGGCTTGGCCGTTCTGGCGGTGGTGCCGCTGAAGGCCGGGGGCTTCCTGGCCGCCGGCCGGATCCTGGGGCCGCACTTCCTGGCGGCGGCCACCGCCTACACCGGGCTACCGGCGGGCCTGATCCTGGGGCGGCGCCGAGTGCTGACGGGCGGGCCCGGGGTCCACCCGGGCTTCGGGGTGGGCACCCGGCTGGCGGCGGGGCAATACCGGGCGGTGGAGCAGCAGGGTCGCAGCGGCTTCTTCCAGGTCCAGGTGGATCGGGTGGCCGTCCTGACCTACACCGCTCCTCTGCGGGGCCTCGGCGGCAAGGTGCTGGGGGCCGTCGGGGTGGCCCTGCCGCTGCCGCAGCTGGCCGCGGCGCGGCAGGCGGCGTTGCGCTCCTCCCTGGAGGAGGGTCTCCTGCTCCTGCTCTTAGCCGGCGGGTTGGCCTGGCTGTTGGCGCGCCGGGTGGGGGGCCCTCTGGCGGCCCTGGCCGCCCAGGCCAGGACGGTGCTCTCCGGCGGGGAGATCCGTCCCCTGCGCCGGCGGGACGAGCTGGGCGAGCTCAGCCGGGATCTGGCGGACATGGCGGGCGCCCTGCGGGAAAAGGTGGTCCAGCTGGACGCCGAGGTGGCGCACCTGCACGCGCTGGGCCGGGCCACCGCATCCCTATCCGAGGGGGGCGTCGGGACCCAGGGGGAGGTGGCGGACCGGATCGCCCGCGCGGCCGCGGCGGTGGCGGGCGGGCCCTGCCGGGTCGTGCCGGAGGAGGCTCCGGAGGGGGTCGTGTCCGGCCGGGTGGGACTGCCGGGGCGGGAGGGCCCCCTGGGAGCGCTGGAGTTTCCGGGCGACACCGAGGCGCCCCGCGAACTGCTGGAGGTGTTCGCCCGGCAGGCGGGGGCCGCGCTGGACAACGCCCGGCTTCTGGAGCAGGTGCGCGCGGACCTGTCGGAGGCCCGCCGGTTGCAGGAGAGCGGTAGGCGGCTGGCGGGGGAACTGTTGCCGCAGCGCCTGGGACCCCTGATCTGCGACGAGATCCGCGCCCTCCTGGGAGCCAAGGTGGCGGTGGTGCTGGCGCGGGGCGGGGAGGTGGAGGCCCAAAGCGGGTCGGAACAGCTGCCAGCCAAGTTGGCGCTGCCGTGGAGCTGGGAGGAGCTGATCCAGGCCGGGCAGCCCCTGGCCGCAGCGGCGATGCCGGACTTCCCCGAACGAGCCGGCGTGGCGGTGCCCCTGAACGGCAGCCGGGGGAACCTGGGGGCGCTGCTGCTCATGTGCTCCACGGGGGAGTGCCTGACCGAGCATGCCCTGCAGGTGCTGCAGGCCTTCGCGGTACAGGCGTCCTTGCAGATGGAGAATGCCCGCCGCCACGTCCAGGCCCTGGAGGAGGCCCGTAGGGATCCCCTGACCGGCCTGTGGAACCACCGCGAACTGCAGGAGCGCCTGGAGCGGGAGCTGGGCCGGGGGGAGGCCCTGGCGGTGGCCATGTTCGACCTGGACCGCTTCGCGGCCGTGAACGAGGCCTGGGGGCCGCAGGCGGGCGACGAGGTGCTGCGGGAGGCGGCCGGGGTCGTCCGGCAGGCCCTGCCGCCCGGGGCCTGGGCGGCCCGCTACGGGGGGGACACCTTAACCGTGGTGCTGCCCGGCGCCACGCCGGAGGAGGGGCGCTCGGTGCTGGAGGGCATGGTGCGCCAAATGGGGGAGGCCCCCCTGCGCGGCGGGGACATCCTCCTGACGGCCAGCGCCGGGCTGGCTTTTTGTCCGCAGGATGGGCGCGACCGCCAGGAGCTCTTGCGCGCGGCGGGCCAGGCGCTGGACTTCGCCAAGGAGCGGGGCGGCGGCCAGGTGCGCAGCGCCCAGGAGAGCGGGCCGCGCCGCCAGACGCGCCGGCTCTTGCGCTCGGAGCTGGAGCGCACCTACATGGCCTCGCTGGAGGCCCTGGTGGCGGCGGCGGAGGCGCGCGATCCCTACACCCAGGGGCACGCCCGCCGGGTCAGCCGCTACGCCCGGCACATCGCCCGGGCCATGGGCATCCACGGCCGCGAGCTGGGCTGGATCCGGCTGGCGGCCCTCCTGCACGACGTAGGAAAGATCGGGATCAGCGACGTGATCCTGCGCAAGGAGGCGCCGCTGACGCCGGAGGAGGAGGCGCAGATCCGGCTGCATCCCGAGATGGGCTGCCGCCTGCTGCAGCGATTGTCCTTCCTGCGGGAGGAACTGCCCCTGGTGCGCCACCACCACGAGCGCTGGGACGGTCAGGGCTATCCGGACGGCTTGGCGGGGGAGGAGATCCCCGTGGGGGCGGCGGTGATCAACGTGGCGGACGCCCTGGACGCCCTGACCAGCGAGCGCACCTACCACCGGGCCGTCGATCTGGCCGAGGCCCTCTCGCGCATCCGCGCCGGAGCGCTCGGTCAGTTCCATCCCGCGGTGGTGGCGGCCCTGGAGGGCTGTGCGGCGCGCGGAGAAATCGACCCGGCAGGAAACGAAGCCTCCGACGGCGAATCCCCGAGATCGAGGTGATGGTGCGTGGCCTACGAGAAGCATTTCACGCCGCCGCCGGGAGTGCAGGTGGGCGCCTATACTGCGGCGCACGACCGGATCTACCGGGTGTTCCTGCTATTGATGCCCGTGGGAATCCTGCTGGTTGCCGTGGGGCAGCTGGGGGGGGCGCCGGTCTGGCGCCTGGGCGGGGTGGCTTTGTGGGACCTGGGGCTTTTGGGTGCGGCCTACATGCTCATGGTTTGGGATCAGCGGGTCAAGCAGGTGATCCTAGGCGCCGCGGTGGTGGGGGTGCTGCTGCAACTGGCGGCGCTGGCCGGGGACGCGGCGGTGCTGGTGCCCCTGGGGGCGGGAGTGGCGGCCGTCGGCGCCTCGGGGATCGCGAAGAAGGAAGACTTCTGCTTCAACATCTGGCAGGGCCGCATGCTGCCCTGGGGCTATGCCGTGACGGTGCTGGTTTTCCTCTTCGGGCTGGCGCAGAGAAGCCCCCTGGCGGGGGACGCGGTGGTGCTGCTCCTGCTCTACCTGGCGGCCAGTTTCACCTGGCGCAAGCTGCGCCTGCCGCTGGTGGTGGTGGACGGCAACTGCAGCTGATCCCTCGGAGGTCCGGGGGTCCGTCGCCCCAGTTGCGGCATAGGGTATAGCATTTGGAGCAGCAGTCGACGACTGCCGGGGAGGGGTGTGCTTGGATCTGGTAGCGCTGATCATGGCCGGCGGCAAGGGGGAGCGTTTTTGGCCCAAAAGCCGCCGCAGCCGACCGAAGCAATTTCTGCCTATCGTAGGCAAGCGGACCATGCTGCAGGAGACGGTGCACCGCATCTCGTCCATGGTGCCGCGGGAGCGGGTGTTCATCTCCACCAGCGAGGAATATCGCGAGTTGGTCGAGGAGCAACTGCCTTGGCTGAAACCGGAGAACCTGATCCTGGAGCCCGAGGGGCGGGACACGGCCGCCTGCGTCGGTTACGCCTCCCTGATCATCCGCCGGTGTCTGCCGGAGGCGGTGACGGTCGTGCTGCCCGCCGACCACCACATCACCGACGTGGCCGGCTTTCTGAGGGTGCTGCGGTTGGCCGCCCAGTGGGCGGCCCGGGGCGACCACCTGGTGACCATCGGCATCGAGCCCACCGGACCCGAGACCGGCTACGGCTACATCGAGCGGGGGGAACCGGTGGAGGAGCTCGAGGGCCTGAGCGTGTTCGCCGTGGGTTCCTTCCGGGAGAAGCCGGATCGAGCCACGGCGGCGGAGTATCTGGCCACCGGACGCTTCCTGTGGAACAGCGGCATGTTTCTGTGGCGCACCGAGCTGTTGCTGGCGATGCTGGAGCGGCACCTGCCGGAGCTGTACCGGGGCCTGGAGGCCATCGACGCCGCCCTGGACACGCCGCGGCAGGACGCGGTGGTGCGGGAGATCTTCTGTGCCCTGCCGCGGGTGTCCATCGACTACGGTCTGTTGGAGCATGCGGCCCAGGTGCTGGTGGTGCCGGGAGATTTCGGCTGGGACGACGTGGGCACCTGGACGGCGGTGGAGCGGCTGCACGAGCACGACGAGAACGGCAACCTGATCTCCGGCCGGGGGGTGGCCATGGACACCAGGAACTGCATCCTGGAGAGCTCGGGCCGGCTGGTGGCCGCCCTGGGGGTGGAAGACCTGATCATCGTGGACACGGAGGACGTGGTCATGGTCTCCTCCAAGGACAAGGCGCAAGAGATCAAGCGGCTCTTGAGCGAACTTAGCCGCAACAACCTGCAGGCGCATCTGTAGAACACCGGGGGGGAATGCGGCCCGGGAGCTATCCCGGGCCGTCGGCCTGCCGGCGGAAGAATTCGACGGTGCGCCGCAGCCCCTCCGCCAGGGGGACGGTGGCGCGCCAGCCCAGGGACTTTTCGGCGTGGCGGCAGTCCAGGCGGATTCGGAAGATCTCCCCGGCCTTGGCCGGCCCGTGAAGCGCCGCGGCCGCGCTGCCGGTCAGCTCGGCCAGCAAGGCGTAGAGCCGGGTTACGGAAGTCTCCACTCCGGTGCCCACGTTCAGCACCGCCGCCGAGCCTCGCTCCAGGGACAGGAGGTTGGCCCTGGCCACGTCCTCCACATGGACGAAGTCGCGGGTCTGCTCTCCCGCGCCGTGGATCACGGCGCTCTCGCCGGCAAGGAGCCTGCGGGTGAAAATGGCCACCACCCCCGCCTCCCCGTGGGGATCCTGCCGCGGCCCGTACACGTTGGCGTAGCGCAGCACCGTGTAGTCCAGGCCCCAGTTGACCCGGTACAGGCGCAGGTAGTGCTCCACGGCGTGCTTGCTGGCGGCGTAGGGGGAGAGCGGATCCACGGGGTGGTCCTCGGCCACCGGCAGGGTCTGCGGCTCACCGTACACGCCGACGGTCGAGGCGTAGAGGACTTTGCGCACTCCCGCGGCGCGGCAATGCTCCAAGAGGCGCACCGAGCTCAAGAGGTTCTGGGTGGCGTCCTCCTCGGGATGCTCCAGGGAATAGCCTACCTGGACTTGGGCTGCATGGTGGCAGACGACCTCGGGCCGAAAGGTGCGGAACACTTCCGCCAACTCGGGGGAGAACAAGTCGAGGGAATGGAAAGCAGCGGCCGCGGGAATGTTCTCCCGCCGACCGGTTCGCAGGGAGTCGACCACGGCTACGCGGTGTCCTGCCTCCAGGCACGCGTCGGCCACGTGGGAGCCGATGAACCCGGCTCCGCCGGAGATCAGGATGCGCAAAAGTACCTCCCGGCTTTCTCAAGGGATAATAGGGGCTGGGGGGGCTGGAATACCGGCCCGGAACGTTCGGATGGGCTCCCGCTAGGACGTGCCGGTGGGCGTTAGCGTGAGGGACTCGATGCGCCACTGGGGCGTGCCCACGCCGCCGGACAGGTCGACGCAGCGCAGGCGGGCGGTGTAGGCGGCGGAGCCGGAAGCGCGGGTCACGGTGTAGGGTACCTGGAAGATGAAGGTGAAGTTCCCCCCGCCGACCACGTTGCGCTCGACGGAGGCGGCGTGGTAGCTGACGGCGGTGACCCCCGCGAAGTTGGCCTTGAAGCTGGCATAGCTCTCGCTCTTCTGCAGGTTGGGACTGAAGTAGGCGTAGGCCTGGCGATAGTCCCCGGCGGCGACGGCGGTGAAGTAGGCGCGCACCAGGTCGAAGGGATCGCGGATCTTGCCGTTTTGCGGCAGCCGGGAGTGGCCGTGCTTCTGGAAGGACGGCGCGGCGGGCGACGAGGGGGAGGTTGTGCTGGCAGGGGTCTTGGCATGCGGCGGCGCGGCCACCGGCCGCGGCCAAAGCAGGACGGCGGCGCCTCCCCCGAGGATCGCCACGGCCAGGATCGCGAACCAGACGGAGCGAGGCATCCTCAAATCCCCCTCACCAGTTGAAGTCCTGGAAAACCTGCCACTCGGCCTGGTTGGCGGTGCCCCAGCGGTACATGGAGTAGCCGATGGCGCCGCCGGAGCGGGCCGCCTGCATGGCCGCCTGCTCCTCGGCACCGGTGGGATTGTACTCCCCGGTGCCCCCGGAGGCGAACATGTCGTAGGCCTGGCCGATGACGCTTATCGGTACGTTAGGGTTCCCCGAAAGCTGTCGCAACATGGTCAGAGACTGGGTGACGTAGTCGGCGGCCTGCTGGGCGGTGAAGCTGGTGGGGGTGTTGTGCCAGTAGTCCATGGGGGCGATGACGCTGAAGCTCTGGGCGCAGGCGGCATACATTGAAGCGTAGGTCTGACCGGGATCGGACTGGGGCGGGTACACCACCGCCGCCAAGAGGTAGTTGTTCCCCACACTGCCGCGCACCTGCTGGGCGAAGGCGGTGATGGCGGAGGGGCTAAGGGTTTGCTCCATGTCGATGGCCAGGCCGTCGACCTTGTCGCCGCTGGGAGCGGTGTAATTTGCGACCTGGGTGGCCAGTTGGGCATCGGCCGCGGGGTTGTCCAGGGTGGCGTAGATCCAGGCGATGAGGGCGATGTGATCGGCGTGGGCCTTGGGCAGAAGATCGCTGAGGGCCGCCTGACCGTAGAAGCCGTCGGCGGAGGTGGCCACCTCCAGGTAGAGGTGGGTGATGTGGTCGGCCTGGGCGGTGGCCAGGATCTGCGAGTCCGTGATGTTCTGCCAGTCTTGATACATCAGCCACATGCCCTTGCCGGACACCAACTGGGCGGAGGAGGAGTAGGTCTGGATGGTCAGGGAGACCGGACCGTAGGGGGTGCCGGGGGCGGTGAGGGTGAAGGTGGTGCTGCCGCTTTGGCCGTTGGCCTTAAAGGTGCCCAGGACGGTGGTGCCGCCTTGGATGCTCTGGGCGCTTTGGGTGAAGGTGCCGTAGGCCTTGGTGCCGGCGGCGAGCTGGACGGGGGTGCTGAGGGAGGTGGGGTTGCCGTAGGCGTCCACCACCGCCGCCGCCAGCTGCGTCTCCTGGCCCGGCACCACCAGGACGCTGGGCTCGGAGAACAGCTGCAGTCCCACCGGAGGGCCGGGCACCACCTGGAAACTGGCCGGGGTCGGGGAGGTGAGGCCGGAGGAGGCGACCCGCACTCGGTAGCTTCCGGCCAACTGTCCGCCCACGGTGAAGGTGGCCATGCCATTTTGGTCCGTGGTGGTGAAGGTGTGGTCGTGGTAGTCCGGGGTGGTCACGGTGAGGGAGATCTGGCGCCCGCTGTCAGAGGTCATCACGGTGCCGGAGCCACTCACCACCTGCACGGTGATGTTCAGGGTCCCGCCGGCCGCCGTGCTGCCGAAGGAGGTTTGGCTAAAGGCCAAGGCGGCGGGGCTGGGGGCCTGGGGCGTGGCTTGGGCCTGGTTCTCGACGGTGACGGTGGCGGCGGGGATGTTTCCCTGGGAGTCGGTGACCGTCAGAGTGGTGCTGCCGGGCTGCGAGCCGGCGGTGAAGGTGGCCACGTTGCCGGGACCCTGGTCCGTGGACGGCAGGGTGAGGGTGCCGTAGGTGGTGGCGGAGGCGGACACCGCCACCGGGAAGGAGGTGCTCAGGGGATTCCCGTAGGCGTCGGTCAAGGTAGCCGATACCTGGGCGGTCTGGCCGGCGGCGCTGAGGCTGGTGGAGCTGGCGCCAAGCTGCAGTTTGGCGGGAGGACCGGGCTGGACCGTGAGCTGGATGGCGGCGGCGGGAGCCTGGAGGCCCGGGGTGGAGGCGTCCAGGGTGTAGATGCCGGCTTTGGTCTCCCGCAGCGAGAAGGCGGCCACCCCGCCTTGGTCCGTGGCGGTCAAGAGGGTGCTGTTGCCCTGGGGATCGGTTACCTCCAGGTTGATGCTGCGACCGGCGTCGCCGGTCACCAGGTCGCCCCCCTGATCGTACACGTCCACGGCCACCGTCACCTGGGTACCCGCCGTGGCGGGAGGCAGTTGCGACGTCGGGAAGGCCAGGGCGGCGGGCGGTCCCACCACCCGCACCACGGCTTGGGCGCGCACCTGGCGGTTGGGGCCGGAGATGCTGGCCACCAGCACGGCGGGACCCGGCTGCGTGCCGGTGAAGACGCCGCGGGATGAGATGGAGCCGCCGGTGGCGGACCAGGCGGGTTGCACCGGCAGCGGCTGGCCCTGGCCGTCGTAGACCGTGGCCGTCACCTGCTCCGTTTGCCCCACGGCCAAGGCGGGCGTGGGGGTTTCGATGACGATGCTGCGAGCGACGGAGGCCGCCAGGGCGGTCACGGAGGAAGAGGGAAGCTGCAACAGGTTGTACACCACCTGAGCCGCCTGGGCCCGGGTGGCATCGCCCAAGGGCTGGAAGTCACCGCCCGGCAGGCCGTTCACCAAGTGCAGGCTGGATGCGGTCGCCACCGCCCCGGCGGCCCAGGGGGCCACGGCGGAGGCATCGCGAAACGGCAGCGGGCTCGTGGCCAGATCCTGGGCCACGCTGGCCAGGTGCATGGCGTTGACCAGCATGATGGTCATGTCTTGGCGGCTGATCAGGGCGCCGGGATCGAAGCGCCCCCCACCGACGCCATGCACGATCCCCGCCCGGGCGGCGGTCTCGATGGGCACGTAGCCCCAGTAGCTGGGGGGGACGTCGGAGAAGGTAGGTTGGGCGGGGTCGTAGGGGGAGAGGCCCAAGGCCGCGTCCACCATGGCGGCGAACTGGGCGCGGGTTACCGAGCTGTTGGGCTGAAAGGTACCGCCGGGGAAACCCTGCACGACACCCTGCCTCGCCAGGGCATAGATGGCCTTAGACGCCCAGAAGGAGGCAGGAACATCGGAAAAAGCTGGCGCGGCCGCCCGAATGGGCGGGGGCCAAGCGAGAAGCAACAAAAGGAAAAGCGGCAAGAAGCGGGCCATTCGGTGCAACACATAACACCCCCTATAATGCTTGTCTTTTCGACAGCCCCCCCGATTTCCCTGCTGCAATCCGCAGGAAAAACCGAGAAATTTTCAGCTGGTCGACGTATAGGGATATAAGCGTTCATTTCTTCTCGGACGCCGATGTTGACAAGAAAATGAAAATCCGGACGACCCTCGACAAATCTTTCGGGCCGTCCGGGGATTATCTGGGGGAGAGCTCAGCCTTCCGTGGGCGGCGTCTTGCTCAACAGGAAGTAGCTGACCACCAGGACCAGGATCACGCCGCTGTAGGTCCCGAGTTCCAGAAGCTCCGAGCGCAGCCCCAAGGCGACCTGGGCCGGGGAGCTCATGGAGACCTGGGCCTCCACCAACAGGATGCGGCGGATGCTGGAGATGATCCCGATGAAGACGAAGGAGCCGATGGGGAAGTGTTTGCGCTGCAGGTAGGACAGCATGGTCCACAACAGCTCGAGGATGATGATCACGAACAGCACGTTGTTGATCACGTCGATCAGGGAGGAGGCCGAGATCCGCTGCAGGCTCGCCGCAGTGTAGCCCAGCATAAGTATGGCGGCGAGGAGGAGGAAGATGGCCACCAGGGCATGGATCAGGTCGTTGAGCCGAAAGATCCAGCGGGCTAGGGTGGGAAAGGGGAGCTTGGACGGGCCGGGTGGCTTTTGCACGGTTGGACACTCCTCTCGCGGGATCCGAATTACAGGATTTGGGAGGCGCGATTCGCCTCGGGCAGGAGGATAAAATCCGCGGACGTAGAATTCCAACAGGACCGCATCCGGAAGCTTTGCCGGGGAGGTGAGGGCATGGTGGAAGTGAAGGCGGCGCAGATCGTGGTGGACTCGGAGCAGGGCCATGCCATGGTTCTGCTGAAGGAGGAGCGCGGCACCCGGCTCTTGCCCATCGTGGTGGGCGTGTGGGAGGGGCATGCCATCGCCACCGCGTTGCAGGGGGTGGAGTTTCCCCGGCCGCTCACCTACGACCTGATGAAGAACATCCTGCTGGAGCTGGGGGCTCGGGTCTCCAAGGTGGCCATCGTGGACTTGCACGAAGATACTTTTTATGGGATGATAGAATTGGAGTTGGGAAGCGGGATGGTCAGCATCGACTCCCGGCCCAGCGACGCTATAGCGCTGGCTCTACGGATGGGAGCGCCCATCTACGCCGCGGAGGCGGTGATGGAGACCGCCGGGGTGGCGGAGGAAACGCTGCCCGGGGAGAACCTGGTCCATTGAGGGACGAAACCAGCCCATCCGGCCCGACCAAGCCGTGAGACGTTCCGCTACGGCGCCAGATGGCCCCAGGTGGACGCAGACGATGCCCAGTAAAATAACAGGGCTTTTCGAAATATATTGCACACGGAGGACGACTTCCGGTAGGAGGGATGACGATGCGAGTAGAATGCCTGTGGCATCAGGATCGGCTGCGTTGTGCCTGCGGCAAGGATGCCATGCTTAGGGTGCGCCTCAACTCCGGTTACTCGGAGGCCATGTGCGTGACCTGTGCCAGAGAGTTCTCGGAGGCATTGGAGGGCAAGGCCAAATCCTGCGTCGAGCCCCCGGAGCGCCGGGGAGCGCCCATCCCCCAGCCGGCGACCTGAGCGATACGGGGCGAGGTACCATGCGGGACCGGCTTGGCCGGTCCCGCGGTGTCTTCACGGCTCGTCTTCCGAGGCCGGCAAGCGGCGTCGCAACTGCAGCACATACACCGCGAGGGCGATGATCAGGGCGGCCAGGATGTAGTTCTGGCCGCGGTGGAACCACGGCAGGATCGCCGTCCAGCGGCGACCCAGGAGGAAGCCAGCGTACACCAGCCCCGCGGTCCAGGGGACGGAGCCGGCGACGGTGAAAGCAAGAAACTCCTCGAAGTCCATACGGGCCACGCCAGCCGGCAGGGATACGTAGGTGCGCAGCACGGGCAGCATGCGGGCCAGGAGCACACTGATGCCGCCGTAGCGTTGGAAGAAGCGGTCCACCCGGGCCAGCTTCCCGGGGGTGATCAGCAGGTATTGCCCGTAGCGCAAGACGAGCGGCCGGCCGCCCAGGCTGCCCAAGAGGTACAGGGCGACGGAGCCGGCCACCTGGCCCACCACGGCGGCGGCCACCACCCACCAGAAAGAGAGCCGGCCGGTGGCCGCCAGAAACCCGCCGAATGGCAGGATCACCTCGCTGGGAAGGGGAATCGCGGCGCTCTCGGCGGCCATGCCCAGCCCGACGCTCCAGTAGCCGTGCTGGGCGAGAAAGCTCAGCAGCAGATGCAGTCCCTCCACCTCCTGGCAAAGACAGTATCGCAGAAAGGGCGGGGGGCGTCAACGCCCGGGGGCGCCGGGCGAGATAATCCCATCGGGTAGTTGCCGCGCTCCGGCGTTCCGGTATAATCAAGGACGTTAGGACATTCGGATATGCGCATCATATCCGAATCGGCTTTCCGCCCCATACCTCACTTCTCTGGCCGGCACGCGAGTGTCGGCATCTTTTTTCCTGGACGAAGGCGTGCTAAGCTGGAGCGCGAGGTGGCGATCTTGGGAACGAGGGTGCTGTGGGCCGTGAGCAGCGTGGGGGCGGGGCACGTCTATCGGGACGTGCTGATCGCCCAGCGCTTGGCCCGGCGCACCGGCTGGGAGATCGTCTTCGCCGCGGGAGGCGCGGTGCCGCAGCTGCTCCGCCGGGAAGGGTTGGTCCTGGCCGGCGAGCTGGCCGAGATGTCCTTGCCCGTCGCCGACGGTTGGCTGGACCTCGGGGCTTTCGCGCGGGAGTGGCGCCGCCAGGAGCGGGCCAATCGCACCTTGAGCCGGGAGCTGCTGCGCCGGTTGCGCCCGCGCCTGGTGGTGTCCGACGAGCTGCCGAGCGTCTTGGGGGAGGCGCGGCGGCAGGGAACGCGCACCGCCTATCTCACGGACTTCGTCACCCTGCGCCCGGCGCGGCGGCGCACGCCGCACTACCGGCTTTTCCGGCTGCTGCGGCCTTGGCTGGACGCCTACCTGCGCCGCCCGCTGGCCCTGGCCGACCTGGGGGTGCTGCTGGACGATGCGGCGGCGGTGCCGCGGGACCTGGTCGGATGGGTGCGCCGCCACCGGGTGCTTTGCGCCGGAACGCCGGTGCGCCCCGGTCCCGCACCGCATCCCGAGCCGGGACTGGTCATCGCCACGGCGGGGGGCAGCGCGGCGGGGGGCTTCCTGCTGCGCGCCGCCCTGGAGGCCTTCCCCGCGGTGCGCCGGGCGTTTCCGCAGGCCAGGCTCCTGGTGGTGGCGGGACCCTCCTTGGATCCGGCCTCGCTCCCTACCGCCGGGGAGGGAGTCGAGGTGGCGGGCTTTCGGCCGAACCTGGTGGCGGACCTGGCTCGGGCCGCGGTGGTGGTGGGCATGGCGGGCCTCGCCACCCTGGCGGAGCTGCGCACGCGCTCGCGGGCCTGGGCGGTGCTCTGCCCGGTGGGCCGCCACTGGGAGGAGGAGGCCAACGCCCTCAAGGCGGCGGCCCAGGGCTGGGCCCGGGTGATCTTCCGGGAGCAGCTGTCCGCGCCGCGGCTGGCGGCGCAGATCGGAGCCTGTCTCGGCGCGGGAGCGGCGCCGCGGCCCCAGGGGTCCGCGGGCGATCCCGAGGCGGTGGCGTGCAGGCTGGAGGCCTTGGGCGCTTCCGGTTAGCCGAGGCTGGCGGCCGTCTCGCGGAAGGCCCTCGGGATCAAGGGGAACTGCTCCTTCCTTACCGGGAAATTTTATACCAACTCCACTCCAGGGTTGGCTTTTCTTTTTGCGGCGGCTTGTCGAATCTTGTCGAAGAATTTTATTTAAGGTTGGCAGGATTTTAGAGCAGCCGGGTGGAACGTACTACCCATCATTAAAAATTAATGTCGAGGGATGGAGGACGTGGGGCGATCAGTGAGGCGATGGACGGTACTGGCCAGGGCTTTCTTGGCGGTGTTGGTCAGCCTGACCTTAGGCCAAGGTGAACTGGCGGAGGTAGGAACCGCCGCATCCGGGTCGCCCTGGCCGACGGTGGCGGTGACCTTTTCTCCCCAGGCCCCATACGCCACCGCCATGGACAACGTCGCCCCCCCGGGATGCATGGGTCCGGGGGAAGGCCGGTGCGCCGGCAACGCCTCGGTCCATCTGACCAAGACCGTGACGGCGGTGTACCTCACCCCCCGCCTGGACGTCAGCCTGGCCGTGTACAAGAGCGCCGCCATACCCGGCGACACCCTGGACTACACGGCGACCACGACCAACGTCGGCTCCGCCTTGCAACTTTCCGGGAACATCCAGGCCCGCGCCGACGCCGACGTGGCCGCCACGGTCTACGCCTATTACGACGTGGTGGAGTATCTCCCCGCCAACGCCGGTGGGGAGCCTTCCTACCACGAGCAGGGCGACGGCGGGGGCGGCCAGTGGATTCCCCTGGCCGGCACGGCCGCCTCCCTGCCCGGATACACCCCGGTGGGTCCGGCGCCCCTGACCACGGGGCTCAACCTTTCCGCCACGCCCGTCCCGGTCCCCGGGGTGGCCTATCCCCCGCGGGGCGATCCGATCCTGGGGACCCGGATAGCCCCCCTGGCCAAGGCCGTTTGGGATTACCAGGCGACGGCGGACCTCACCCCGGCCCAGACCCGGTTTATCCTGGACCCGGCCCAGGTTGCCGCGGTGCGCAACGTGGTGCACTTGGAGGTGCTGCCCCGCAATCCCGCCGCCGCCCAGCCCTTCACCTACGCCGCCGACTTCACCGCGCTGCTGCGGGGAGGCGGCTCCTGGCCCATGGGCATGGGGTGGAAACGACAACGGACGAGGGCGCCTTCGCCGGACGCCACCGACGTGGAAGTGAACCTGACCCTGCCCGACGGATCCGCGGCGCGGTTCGATGCCGCCACCACGCCGGCCCTGGCGGATCTCGCGCCGGGAGCCGCCGCGGCGGTCACCACGGCCTGGAAGGTACCGCCCCTGGCCCCCAAGGGAGCAGGCGAATCCGACGCCGCGTATCTGGCGCGGCTGCACGCCGCCGACGGGTCCCTTCTGACCGCCACGGCCCAGGCCACGGCGGATGGGGGCGGCGTCGTGAGCCCCGTGGCCTCGGCCAGTGCCACCCAGCAGCTGCCCATAGTGACCGTGACCAAGTCCGGCCCGGCCACCAGCGCTGCCGGGAGCGCCGCTGCCTACCGCCTGCAGCTGGCCAACGGCGGCAGCGCCGCCGCCTGGGACCTGGCCGTCACGGACCTGGTGGCGAACCGCCCCGCGGGCACGGTGTCCGGCGTGCCGACGCAGCTTTTGCCCGGGGCGTCCACCACCGCGCAGGCCGTTTATGACATCCCGGCCGGCCTGCCTGCCGGCAACCTCACGGACACCGCGCAGGTCGTCTGGCAGGACGCCAACGCCAACGCGTACGGGCCGGTGTCCAGCAGCTACACCACGGTGGTCACCGCGGCCTACCAAGGTGCCCAGTTGACCCTTGCACCCACCGCGGCGGGGCCCGACGTCACCGGCACTGCCCAGACCCTGCGGGCGACGGCCACGGACCAGAACGGTGACCCCATCCCGGATCTGTCGGTCACCTTCACCGTGAGCGGCCCCAACGCGCAAAGCGGCAGCGCCGTTACGGACGCGGCGGGGGTGGCGGCCTTCTCCTACACCGGCACCCAAGACGGCACGGACACCGTGTGGGCCACGGCCTCGGCCGGGGGGGTGCGGCTTGCCTCCGACACCGCCACCGTGGGCTGGGTCACGCCCATCCAGCCCGTCACCACCAGCACCATCCTGGGGCGGTTCTACGAGAGCGACGGGGCCGGCTCCGTGGACGTTCAACCGAGCCAAACCCCGGTGATCAC
>JAJZIM010000071.1 GCA_021810565.1 Bacillota bacterium | reverse complement strand
GACCGTAAGACGCCTTCAGCTTACTCCTGACGGGATTATCAACAACTATGCCCGCCAAGCTTAGCAATGCTCATCCTTAAGACCCACCATATCCTGACGGACGTCACTCCAGAAGAGCCGCACCCAAGCAATTTTACCAGTACGGCCGGCTCAAGGGCTATGCGAAGTTGGAAGAGCGGCGCCGACAAAAGACCCAGGCGCTGGAGCGGCTACGGCGTAAACTGGCCGAGTTACCGCAGCAAGTGCCCTTGAGCCAAGCCCTGGGGGCAGACCATGCCGATGTATGCCGGTTCGACCGCAAGTTCATCCTGGACACCCTGAAGATCGCAGCCATCAACTGCAGGGAGTACCTGGTGGACAAGTTGAGCAACCATTTCCCGGACCAGCGGGAGGTGCGCCGCGTGCTGCAGGCCCTTATCGAAAGCTCCGGCGTCATCCAGACGTTGGATGGCACCTTGCAGGTCGGTTTTCCCTCCCTGGGCCCTCCCAGTTACAATGCGGCAGCAGCAAAATTACTGGCGGAGCTCAATGCTATGGGTGGTAGAACCTTAAATGGAACTAATTATTCCATACGCTTCGAATTAGCACACAAGGACCCTGCCGAAGCTGAGCCCCCATGTCCCGATGTCTGAGGCTGCATCCCCGCCGCGCGCAGTTGCTCCACATCACGTAGCAGCGCGACGAACAATCGGTGCTCGTCGGTCGGGGGGCGATCGCCCGCGGGCCGGCGGCACACGAAGACCGTGTCGACGATGGAGGAGCCGGTGCCGTGGATGTGAATGGAGCCGCCCATCTCGGCGGGGCACGGCAACGCGGCCGTGCACCATAGACCGGAGTCCAGGATGGCTACGCCCACGGCCTGGTAGGCTTCGAAGCGGTTGTGGTGGTAGGTGAAGACCAGAGGCGCCCCTTCCTTGAGCGCGTCGGCCATGCGGTGGAACACGGCGGACAGACCGGAGGTGAAATGCTCCAGATCACGGCCCTGGTGGGAGTTTACGGTCAGTTCATCCGCGGCACGGGTGGAATCGCGCCCGAAACCTTCGGCTTGGGAACCCACTAGGTTCCGCAGCCAGACGTAGCAGAAGTCCATGAGTTCCCCGTACTGCACGTTGCCGAAATATGGGGGATCGGTGAAGACGGCATCCAGGCTCCCGGGGGGCAGCGCCGCCGTGGAGGAGTCGACGCAGCGCAGTTCCACGCGCCGGGCCGAAGCGCCCTCGCGCTGTTCTCCGATCCACTCTCCGGCTACCGGCACCACGACCCTTCGGGATCCATCGCTGTGGACTTCGAAGGGCGCTTCGCAATATTCCTTGGCCTTGGCGTATTTCTCGATGATGTTTCGCCACCCGCCCGAGCCCACGCACGCACCGTTGCCGTTGGCGATGCCGAGGAGATTGGACTCGCACTGGATGAGGCCCACCGGGAAGCCGTGGATGGAGAACACGTCCAGCGACTTGAGGGCCATGGTGTCATATCTGCAAAGCAGGTTCTGATAGCGCACGAGATCGGACAGATTGGTCGCGAGAGCGTGACGGACCCGCTCGTCGGGCAGGGCGGCTATGTGTCTCGCGCTCAGTTCCAAGCCCAACAGCTGCCGCTCATGGAACAGTTCTCGATAGCGGGTATATCCCCATCGCTTCAGGCGGTCGGTCTCGTCGCCGGGGGGGATCACCTGGGTGGGGGTGAACCGGGGCTCAAGCGCCAGCCAGCGCCGGCGGGCGCGTTCGAACCGCTCCAGATCGGCGGCGTCCGGCCGCTTGAAGAAGCGCCCCTCATGCTGGTTCTTTCGAGGGGGATTGTGGTATTCGATGGCGAAGAGCCGGTGGCGCGCGGCGCCGGCCTCCGGCCGTGGATAGCGGTTCAGGTGCCCGCAATGCGGACACCGGCACTGGTTGCGGCCGGCGGGGCCGGAAAGGAGCAGTGGCTCGTCACAGGCGCGGCAGCTTCCCAAGCGGCGCAGATCCGCTACCTCGTTCAGCTCACCGCAGCCGGGACAGACCAGCACGTTGCGCGGGTGGCGGCGGTTTTCGGCCAGTAGGTAGCCGGGGAACAGGTCGAAGTCGCGGCCGCACGAGACGCAGTTCAGAACCTTGACCCAAAGAAAGTACTTCACGGGCACATCCCGGTCGTCGAAGACCGGGCAATCGGTGCGATAGAGGTCTCCGATCTGTCGGGAGAGCTGCTCCAACAACCCGGCCGCCGCGGCGCGGTAGGCCGTCTGGTCCAGCTGGCGGATCTCCTCCCGAACGATCCATGCGGACATCGGGTTGATGTCGAAACCGATGACGTCGCAGCCCACGCGGTTGGCTTCCAACAGCGGCGAGCCGCCGCCCATGAAGGGGTCAGCGATCGCTCGCCCGGGGAAGTCATGCTTCCGGAAGAAGGTTTCCGCGACGGGACTTTCACCGAACTCTGCCAGGAACAGTCCCCGGAAAAGAGTGCCGGGGCGGCGGGCGAACCATTTGTGGACGGCGATCACCGGGCGGTAGTTCTGCTGAATCTGTTTCTCGCGCAACGCGAGCTGCGCGATGAAAGGTATGTTGAAGAGATCCTCGATCATCGGCCCACCCGATCCGAACCCGGCCTCCCGCGCCGCGGCTTCTCCCGGCGAGGTCGCGGCCACGGCGGTTCGGCGGACGAGGGAGCAAGTCCCGGCGATGGGAAGTGTCGCAAGCTGATGCCCCTTTCGGAGGTGTTGCGTCCGGCGGCTGCACCGGATCTCTTCGACAGCGGGTCGAGGTATTCCTCTCCAGAGTCGGGGACCGATGGGCGCTGCGCCGGTGGATCGGGAGGCGGCGGCCCCCGCCCCACGGGGTACACCGAGCCTTGGTCACATAATGCTAATTTTCGCAAAAGGGCCTGCTGCTCGGCAGGAGCAGGTCCATAGGTGTCGAAAAGGAATATATTGCGAACTCTTTGCGAGAGGAGTGATCCCGTTGGCGGCGGCGAGGACGGGGGAGGTCGGCGAAGGGATCCTGGTGCGGCACACCCGGCGCAGCATGGTTCTGGACGGCACGGTGCGGGCCGCCCACGTCCGGGACCATTACCGGCGGCGCTACCTGCGCTACGCCCTTTGCGCCACCCGCTGGACCTATCGCCGGCTGGGATGCCCGGCCTGCGGCAACACGGAGGAGGCCAGGCTCGAGCGCTTGCTGGCCGAGGACGATCCCGGCTGGCGGCTGGATTTATGCAGCAAGTGCCATTTATACCTCAAGACGGCGGATATAGCGCGGGTTCCCGATCCGGAGCTTTACGCCCTGGCCGCCTGGGGCTGGAGGGGTTAGCCCGCCGGCGTGGCTACGACCCGGTGTGCGAGGTTGGGTGAGGGACGGCGCGCTCGATCCCGGACCTGCCGCTTGGGAAGGGGAGGGATGGGGATGGAACGGGAACCAGGAGGCCCGCCCGAGCCGGGGCGGCGGATCACCCGGCGCCAACTGCTGCTGTACGGTACCGCGGTGGCGGCGGTCATGGCCGGGGGGGCGGCCTTGCCCGGGGGGGTTTGGCGGGAGCTGCTGCGGGAGGTGGTACCGGACGGGGCGGCCTCCCTTTGCCGCTGTGCGGCCGTTCCGCCGGCCCTGCCCTCCCCCACGGCGACGGGCGGCGCGGTGCTGGCCGCCGCCCTCCCCGCCGAGGCGCACGTCACGCCCCTGGATCACATGTTCGTGTACTACGCCTTGGGCCTGCCGCCCGAGCCCCTGGCCCCCGGTCGGGGGGAGCTGGTGGTGGACGGCTTGGTGCGCCACCCCCTGCGCCTCACCTACGCGGACCTGGCCCGGCTGCCCCAGAGCCGGCAGGTGTTCACCCTGGAGTGCTACGTCAACACCGCCGGGGGCGAGCTCATCGGCAACCTGGCCTGGGAGGGAGTGGCCTTCAGCCAGTTGGTCCGCCTGGCCGGGGTGGAGCCAACCGCCACCGCGGTGCGGGTGGAGACCGCGGACGGCCACGCCCCCTTCGTGCTGCCCCTGGCGGAGGTGGACCGGCCGGAGACGCTGCTGGTGGCCAGGGCCGACGGGGTGCCGCTGAGCCGCGAACGGGGCGGGCCCTACACCAGGCTGTTGATCCCCGGGGCGGGGGGGAACCACACCCCCAAGTGGGTCACCCGCATCTCCTTCGTGACCGGAGCGGCCGCGGCGCATCCGGCTCCCGTGAACGCCGGCTTCCTGGAGCCCACCCCGCCGGCGGGAGGCGTCGTGTCGCGGCCCCGGGTAGGGCTCACGGGCTACGCCTTCGCCGGGCCGGACCGGGTGGCCGCCGTGGAGCTCAGCACCGACAACGGGGCCACCTACCAGCCGGTGCCCTTTGCGGCCCAGGCCTCGCCCTACGTCTGGGTGTATTGGCGGGTGGTGTGGCAGCCGCCCCAGGCCGGCTACTACGTCCTGCGGGTGCGCGCGTCCAGTGCCGGCGGGGTCCGTCAGCAGGTACCGGGCAGCTTGTTCTTGGAGGTGCGTTAGATGCGCCGGCTTTTGGATCCCGGGCTGCGGCTCACCGGTCGGCCCCGGCGGCAGCTCTTGCTCTTGACCACCCTGTTCTTCACCATCCTGTTCCTGGAGGTGTTCCTAGGCCACCAGCCCTCCTTCCGGGCGGGGGGGCTGAGCTTCGCCCTGCTGCCCGTGGTGCTCACCCCCCTGGCCCTGGCCGCCCTGGCGTGGGCGCAATTGTCTCCCGGGCGGGGCGCCGAGTTGGCACTGGAGGCGGCCATGATGGTCATGGTGCTCCTGGGCGGGGCCGGCTTCGTCTTCCACCTGCAGGCGCACGGCGTGGGCTGGTCCCACCCGGGGCGCCTCTTCCGGGCCGACACCTGGGCGGCGGACCCGGCGCCGACGGTGCCCCTGTCCTTCAGCCTCGCCGGATTGGTGGGAGCGCTGGCCGGCTACCGCCTCCGGGATGATCCGGGGTGCATGAGCGCCGGCCTAGCCGCGCCGGGGATCCTACTGTGGCCGGTGCGTCTGGCCTTCGCGGCCCTGTTCGGGGGGCTGGCCCTGAGCGTGGTCCCGGCGACGGGGGGCGCGGGGCTGACCCTGCTTCTGGGGGCGGCCCTCCTGCAGACCGGCATCGCCGGGGCGGACGTGGCGGCGGGATTGGGGGCCAGGGCATGAAGGCGCAGCAGGTGGTCTACCTGGCGGGGGGACTGATCCTGGTGGCGGCCCTGTTCGCCGGCGTGTTCTTCCTCTGGCACACCCAGCAGACGGATCGGGCGGCCCTCACCCTGGGTGTTCCGCCCACCACCTTCAACCTGCAGGTGGTCCACGCAGGGGAGCGGGGCTGCCGCTCCTGCCACGGGAACCACCTGACCCAGGTCCTGCGCCGGCTGCCCAAGCACGGCCTCTTGAGCGGCTATCCCGGGCATCCCACCTTCAAGATGGGGCGCAAGATCCCGCTGCGGGTGGAGGACTGCCTGTCCTGCCACGCCCAGGGACCCCTGGCCTTCGCCAACTACATCCACGCCATCCACCTGGACTCGCCCGCCTTCCGGGACATGGGGGGAAGTTGCGACTCCTGCCATGTGGTCCAGGGCGGGAAGTTCCTGCTCTACGACGACGAGACGAAATATGGGCTGATGAACGGCATCGTGACGGTGCCCACGCCGTCCTTCGGCAAAGGTTGACATGGGACCACTGGTCAGGCGGCTCTTGCTGCTGACGGAGCCGGCGCTGCTCGCGGCGCTTTTCTTGGAGGTGTACCTGTATCACCGGGGCCTGACCTTGGCGGACCGGGGAGGTTGGGGCCTGGTGCCGCTGGTATTCACCCCCTGGGCGCTGTTGGCCACGGTGCTGGCGGCGGGCTGGCCCCGCCGCGGCACCTACTGGCTTTATGTGGGCGCCTCGGCGGGGGCGGTGCTCTTGGGGGTGGCGGGGACGGGCTTTCACCTGGCCATCCATGCCGCCGCCTGGGGACAGACGCTGGATTTCCGGTCCTGGCTGGGCAACCCGCCGGTGCTGGCCCCCCTGTCCTTCGCCCTGGCGGGGCTGGTGGGCCTGGTGCCCCTGGCCGGGCTGGCCCCGGGGGAGTTCGCCGCGGACGCGCCGCGGGGCCCTTTGGCGCGGGCTTTGTACACCGCGGCCCTGGTGCCGGGCGCGGCGGCGGCCTGGGAGGTCACCGCGGGGCACCCGGGCGCGGCCCTGGCGCCGGTGTTCGCTACCCTGGCGGTGGTGGCGCTGGCCTTCGGGGCGCAGCTGCCGGCGCTGTTGCCGGAGGGCCCGCGGGAGGGCTCGTAAGGAAACATGTTGAAGTTAAAAATATGAGGAGTTTTCGCCGTCGGCCGGCAGGGATGGCGGCGAAGGTTGTCGAAGTTTTGGGACAAGGGAAATAGCGGTAGGGGAAAACGCCCGGAAGGGAGGCGGGACGGGGCCCGACGGAGCTGCCGATGAAGAGGGGGGATCTTTCGTGGCGGACCAGGTGTCCTCGAAGATCATCGCGTTCTTCGAGGAGCGGGGGATATCCCGGCGGGATTTCCTGAAGCTTTGCGGCGCCAGCGCCGCGGCGCTGGGCCTCTCCCCGTTGATGCACGGCCCCATTGCCGAGGCCTTGGCGGCGGCCGCCCGGCGGCCGTCCCTGGTGTGGCTGGACTTCCAGGAGTGCCTCGGGTGCACCGAGTCCACGGTCAAGGCGGTGAATCCCGGGCCGGCGCAACTGCTTTTGAACATCCTGAGCGCCGACTACTGGGAGGCGATCATGGCTCCCGCGGGCTTCCCGGCCACGGCGGACCTGCAGGACCAGGTGAAAAAGGGCGGTTACATCTGCGTGGTGGAGGGGGCCATCCCCACGCGGATACCCCAGGCCATGACCGGCGGCACCGTGGGCACCGGGGAGGCCGCGGCCTTGCGGCTGGGTCCCACGGCCCTGGAGACCGCCAATCAGGTGTGCAAAAGAGCGGCGGCGGTGGTCTGCGCCGGCACCTGCTCCTCCTACGGCGGGGTCCAGGCGGCGGCGCCCAACCCCACGGGGGCCAAGGGGGTGCAGGCGGCCATCGGGGTGAAGACCGTGAACCTGCCCGGCTGTCCGGTGAACCCGGTCTGGATCGTGACCACCGTGGTGCACAACCTGCTGTTTAAGCGGCTGCCGACCCTGGACGCCCACGGCCGCCCGAAGTTCATCTACGGCCAGCTGAACCACAACCTGTGCCCCCGGCGCGCCCATTTCGACGCGGGGGAGTTCGTGGAGCAGTTCGGCACCGCGGCGGAGGCGCGGCACCTGTGCCTGTACAAGATGGGCTGCAAGGGGCCGGCCACCTACAGCAACTGTCCCCTGGTGCTGTGGAACGACCGCCAGAGTTGGTGCATCGGGGCGGGGGCGCCCTGCATCGGCTGCACCGAGCCGGACTTCTGGGACCGCATGATGCCCTTCTACAGCCGGCTGGAGAACGTGCCGGTGCCCGGCTTCCTGGGGGTGGAGGTGGGGGCCGACCGCATCGGCTCCACCCTGTTCGCGGCCACGGTGGCGGGCGCGGCCATCCATGCGGGGGTAACGGCGGTCAAGCGGCGCCGCCGCAGCCAGGAGCAAGAAGGCCAGGGAAAAGACCGGGAAGGCGGTGAGGGGCAGTGAAGCTGGTCATCGACCCGGTGACGCGCATCGAGGGCCACCTGCGGGTGGTGGTGGAGGTGGCGGGAGGTAAGGTCACGGACGCCTGGTCGCTTTGCACCCTCTTCCGGGGTTTCGAGATCTTCCTCCAGGGCCGGGATCCCATGAGCGCTTGGCACATGGCGCACCGGGTGTGCGGCGTGTGCCCCACCTCTCACGGCAACACCTCCTGCATGGGCCTGGAGGACGCCTTCGGGGTGACGGCGCCCTGGGACGCCTGGCTGGTGCGCAACCTGATGGAGTCCGCCCAGATCCTGCATTCCCACGTGCTGTGGTTCTACACCCTGAACGCCTTCGACTACGTGGACGTGACCTCGGCCCTGAAGGCGAAGGCCACCACCCCCAGCCTGAAGGCGGTGCAGGACAAGCTCAAGGCCTTCGTGGCCAGCGGACAGCTGGGCTTCTTGAAGCGCGGCTACTGGGGCAGCCCCCTGATGAAGCTGCCGCCGGAGCTCAACCTGGAGCTGGCGGCCCACTACCTGCAGGCCCTCGAGATTCAGGCCAAGGCGGCCCAGTTCCTGGCCGTCTTCGGCGGGAAGTTCCCCTACCACATGACCACCCCGCCGGGGGGGGTCACCGTGGTGCCCACCATCGAGGATATCGCCAACGCCGAGTCCCTCTTCCGGGAGGTCAAGGATTTCGTGGAGGGGACCATGTACCCGGACCTGTTGGCCATCGCCCCCTATTACCTCGACCTGGCCGGCTACGGACGGGGCTGGGCCAATTTCCTGGCCTGGGGCGTGCTGGAGGACAAGAGCCACGACCCGTACAAGCGGGTGCTGCCCCGGGGCGCCCTCTACGACGGTCAGTTGACCCCGGCCCAGAAGGTGGACCCGCGCCAGGTGGGGGAGTGGGTCAACCACAGCTGGTACACCCCGCCCTGCGGCAACGGGCGCAACCCGGCCGACGGATTGACGGTGCCCGACTTCACCCGCTACGAGCTGGACCACCACTACAGCTGGATCAAGGCCGCCCGCATCGACGGCAAGCCCATGGAGGTGGGCCCCCTGGCCCGCATGCTCATCGCCTATTCCTACGGCGATCCGCGGGCCAAGAAGCTGGTGGACGGCGCCCTGAAGGCCCTGGGGCACCCCGGCCAGCCGCAGATCCTGCTGTCCAACCTGGGTCGCATCGCCGCCCGCATCCTGGAGGCGGTCCTGGTGGCCCAGGTCACCGAGGAGTTCTTCACCGAACTCACGGACCGGGTGGCCAGCGGCAAGGCCGAGTGGTACACCCCGCCCAAGATCCCCCAAAGCGCCGCCGGCGTGGGCGCCTGGGAGGCGCCGCGGGGCGCCCTGGCCCATTGGAACCACATCGAGGACGGCAAGCTCAGCCTCTACCAGTTCGTGCCGGCCTCCAACTGGAACTTCGCGCCGCGGGACGAGAAGGGGGTGCGCGGCCCGGTGGAGGAGGTGCTCATCGGCACGCCGGTGGCCAACCCCGAGCAGCCGTTGGAAGTGCTGCGGGTGCTGCACACCTTCGACCCCTGACTGGCCTGCGCGGTTCACGTGATTGAACCGAAGACGAACCGGATCCTCGAGTTCCAACTGCGCTAGGAGGTGGTGGCCGTGCGCAAACCCTTCACGCCCTTCGTGGCCGCCCTGCAGTGGTTCATCCTCGGCGACCTCCTGTTCATGTGCCTCACCGGCTACTACATCTACGACCCCTTCTTCGGCGGCGGGCTGACCATGGCCTGGATCCTCTGGGCCCACTACATCGGGGGAGCGCTGCTCATCGAGTCCACCATCCTGCGCATCGAGCAGGCCGTGGCGGGCAGCAAGGCCGACGCTCCCCGGCTGTGGCCGGGACGGCGCACCTGGCGCCTCTTGCGGGACGAGCTGGGCTACCTCCTGTTCCTGCGCCCCCGACCGGCCGACTACGGCGACTACACCCCGCTGCAGACCATCCTGTACGGCTTCTTCTGGCCAGTGTTGATCTTCCTGCAGGCCGGTTTGGGCTTTGCCCTGTTCCACGGCCCCTTCGGGTGGGGCATCTTCAACAGCGACACCCTGTTCGGCTGGATCAACCAGCTCCTGGGCGGCTTGGCGGTGACGCGCCTGCTGCATTTCCTGATCATGTGGGTCTTCGTGATCACCCTGGTCATCAACCTGTACCTGGGAGTGTGGTGGTCCTGGATCCAGCGGCGGGGCTTCGGCTGGCTGCGCTACGGCTTCTTGATCATCCGCCGGGCCGCGGCTACCGAAGGGCAAAAGATGCGCCCGGCGGCCAAGAGAGGGGTGCCCCGCACCCCGGATACCGCCGGATGAGCCTCGGGCGCACGGTGGTCCTGGGAGTGGGCAACCTGCTGCTCCGGGACGAGGGGGTGGGGATCCACGCCGTGCGCCGTCTGACTCAGGAGTACCGCCTGCCCGCCGAGGTGGAGGTGGTGGACGGCGGTTGCGCCGGCTACGCGCTGTTCGAGGTGGTGGCCCGGGCCGAGCGAGTGGTGGTGGTGGATGCCCTGCTCACCGAAGCGCCGGCGGGGACCATGTTTCGCTTTCGTCCCGCCGATCTGGACGGGGAGGTCGGCGGCGGTGACCGGCTGTCCCTGCACGACGTGGGGATCCTGGAGGTGCTGCAGGCGGCCCAACTGCTGGGGCATCGTCCCGAAGTGGTGATCCTGGGCGTGCAGCCGGCCGACGTGTCGCCCTTCGGTGTGGAACTGAGTCCCGTCCTGGCGGGGGTGCTGCCGGAGTTGGTGGAGCGCCTGGCCGCGGAACTTGCGGCCATGGGACACCCGGTGGCGCGCCGGGGCGGCGCCGATGCATGAGGCCTCCCTGGCCCAGGCGGTTCTCGAGCGTATCGAGGAGGCGGCCACGACCCAGGGGGCGGTGCGGGTGGTGCGCATCGTCCTGGAGGTGGGGGAGCTGTCCGGCGTGGTGCCCGAAGCTTTGGAGTTGGCCTTGCGCTGTCTGGCTCCGGGCACCCCGGCCCAGGGGGCCGAGATCGTGCTGGTGCGTTCCCCGGCCCGGGCCAGGTGCGCCGCATGCGGCGAGCGCTTCCACCCCTCCTGGCTGCCGTGCGCCTGCCCGCGTTGCGCCAGCCCGGCCGCGGTGCTGGAGGCCGGCCAGGAGCTGTTGATCCGGGAGGTGGAGGGGGAGTGAAGCGCATTCTGACCCGGGAGCCCATCCTGGCGGCCAACGACGCGGCGGCCCGGGCGGTGCGGGAACGCCTGGGGGCGGCGGGCATCTTCGCCGTCAACCTCATCGGCTCGCCCGGATCGGGCAAGACCACCCTGCTGGAAGCCACGGTGGGCGTCCTGCCGGGGGTGCGGATGGGGATCATCGAGGGGGATCTGGCCACGGACCGGGATGCCCGGCGGCTGGCCGCCTTGGGCGTGCCGGCGGTGCAGCTGAACACCGGCAGCGGCTGCCACCTGGACGCGGCCATGGTGCTGGGGGCCTTGGAGCGGCTTCCCCTGGTCGAGCTGGAGCTGCTCTTCATCGAGAACGTGGGCAATCTGGTGTGCCCCGCGGCCTTCGACCTGGGGGAGGCGGCCAAGGCGGTGGTTCTGAGCGTGGCGGAGGGCGAGGACAAGCCGGAGAAATATGCGCCCACCTTCCTGCGGGCCCAGGCGGTGGTGGTGACCAAGGCGGATCTGGCGCCCCACGTGGGCGTGGATCCCCATCGCCTGGCGGCCTCGGCCCGGGCAATCAACCCCGCGCTGGTGAGCTTCGTGGTAAGCGCCCGCAGCGGGGAGGGTCTCGACGATTGGCGCGGCTGGTTGGCGGCGAAGGGGGTGGAGTGAGGTGTGCCTGGCGGTGCCGGTGCGGATAGTGCGCCGGGTGGGCGACTTGGCCGAGGTGGACGCCGGCGGGGTGCGCAAGGAAGTCAGCCTGCTGCTGGTGCCGGAGGCCGCGGTGGGGGACTACGTGCTCCTGCACGCCGGCTACGCCATCCAACTGGTGGACGAGGCGGGCGCCCGGGAGACCCTGGAACTCATGCGGCAACTGGTGGAGGCCGAGGAGCCCGATGCCGATTGAGCGGCGCTGGCGCGCCGCCATCCGGGGCATGGTGCAGGGGGTAGGCTTCCGCCCGGCCGTGTACCGGCTGGCGTTGCGCGTGGGCGTGGGCGGCTGGGTGCAAAACGGCGGCGAGGGGGTCGAGTTGGAGGTGCAGGGGCCGGACGAGGCGGTGGAGGCCTTCCGGCGGCTGCTGCCCGGGGCCTTCCCTCCCCGGGCCCAGGTGGCCCAGGTGCGCTGGGAAGCGGTGGCGCCCGGGGAGACGGGGGCCTTCCGGATCCGGGAGAGCAGCCTGCGAGGGATCGCGGCCGTCCCGCCCGCCGATTTGGCCCTGTGCTCCGCGTGCCGCCGGGAGCTGGAGGATCCGGGGGATCGGCGCCACGGCTACCCCTTCATCAACTGCGTGGATTGCGGGCCGCGATTCACCATCCTGCGCAGCCTTCCCTACGACCGGGAGCGCACCAGCATGGCCGCCTTCCCCCTGTGCCCAGATTGCGCCCGGGAGTATGCCGATCCCCTGGATCGGCGCCACCACGCCGAGCCGGTGGCCTGTCCCGCGTGCGGGCCGCGCCTTTGTTTCAACGGGGAGCCGTTGAGCGCCGCGGCGGCCATCGCTCGGGCGACGGCGCTCTTGACCACGGGGGGCATCCTGGCCCTGAAGGGTCTGGGCGGCTTCCACCTGGCTTGCGACGCCGCGGACCCGGTGGCGGTGCGTCGGCTGCGGGAGCGCAAGGGACGGCCGGACAAACCCCTGGCGGTGATGGCGGCGGACTTGGCCTCGGCCCGGCGCCTGGTGGAGGTGGACGAGGCGGCCAGGATCGCGCTGGAGGGGCCCGCCGCGCCCATCGTGCTCCTGCCGCGCCGACCGGAGGGCCCCGTGGCGGAAGCGGTGGCGCCCGGACGCAGCCGGCTGGGCGTCCTCCTGGCCTACACGCCGCTGCACCACCTTTTGCTGCGGGCGGTGGACCGGCCCTTGGTCATGACCAGCGGCAACCGCAGCGGCCAACCCATAGCCTACCGGAACGCCCCCGAAGCGGAGCTGGCCGCCTTGGCCGAGGGGGTGCTGGACCATGACCGGGAGATATGCCAGCCTTGCGACGACTCGGTGGCCATGCCGGATCCCGCAGGGGAGGGGATCGTGCTGCTGCGCCGCTCCCGCGGCTTCGTCCCGCTGCCCTTGGATCTGCCCGAGGGGGGGGAGGTGCTGGCGGTGGGGGCTCAGCGCAAGAGCACCTTCTGCCTCACCCGGGGACGGGAGGCGTTCTTGAGCCAGCATTTGGGGGACCTGGAGGAGGAGTCCTCCTTCGAGCGCTACCGGCAGCTGCTGGCGCGGTGGGAGGATCTCCTGGAGGTGCGGCCCCGCGTGGTGGCCCACGACCTCCACCCCGACTACCCCTCCACCCGCTTCGCGCGGCGGTTGCCGGGCGCGCGCCGGGTTGCCGTGCAGCACCACCACGCCCATATCGTGGCGGCCATGGTGGAGCACCGCCTGGCGGGACCGGTGTTGGGGATCGCCTGCGACGGTTCCGGCTACGGCACCGACGGCACGGTCTGGGGCGGGGAGTTTCTTTTGGCCGGCTACGGCGGCTTTCGCCGGGTCGGGCGTCTGCGGACGGTGCCGCTGCCCGGGGGAGACGCAGCGGTGCGCCACCCGCGGCGCATGGCCCTGAGCTTCCTGACGGCGCTGTACGGGGAGCGGCTGCCGCCCCTGGCCTTCCTCGAGCAACTCGCGCCCGGGGAGCGGGAGACCATCCTCGAGATGCTGCGCCGCGGCGTGCGCTCGCCCCTCACCTCCTCCTGCGGGCGGCTTTGCGACGCCGTGGCGGCGATCCTGGGCGGACCCGACCCGGTGAGCTACGAGGGCCAGGCGGCGGCCGAGCTGGAGGAGGCGTCCGAGGAGACGGCGGCGGGCTACGATGCGCCGACCGGGGAGGAGGGGGAGTTGCTGGTGGCCGACCCGCTGCCCCTGGTGGCGGGGGTGGTGGAGGATCTCGAGCGCGGCGTGTTCCGCGGTCGCATCGGCGGGCGCTTCCACCGGGGTCTGGCGGGGCTTTTGGCCCGGACGGGCGCCCGGGCGGCGAGCCTGGCGGGGCTGGGGGAGGTGGTGCTGGCGGGCGGGGTGTTCCAGAACCGGCTGCTCTTGCGCTATGTCGCCGAGTTTTTGGAGCGGGAGGGCCTGCGCGTGTTTTATCCCCGGCAGGTGCCGCCGGGGGACGGGAGCATCAGCCTGGGCCAGGCGGCGGTGGCCCTGCGGATCCTAAGGGAGGAAAAGGCCGATGGATGATACCCAGGCGCTTGGCCGGCGTTTGGCCGCGGCGGTGTCCCGCCACGACCGGCGGATGCAGCTGATGGAGGTGTGCGGCACCCACACCGTGGCCATCTTCCGGGCCGGGATCCGCACTCTTTTGCCGCCGGGGGTGCGCCTTTTGTCCGGACCGGGCTGCCCGGTGTGCGTCACGGCGGCGGGGGAGGTGGAGCGGGCCATGCACCTGGCACGGGCGCCGGGGGTTTTGCTGGCGGTCTTCGGCGACATGCTGCGGGTGCCGGGCCGGCGGGAGAGCCTGGCCGAGGCTCGGGCGGAGGGCGCCGGGGTGCGGGTGGTGTACTCGCCCCGCGACGCCTTGGAGCTGGCCCGGCGGCATCCCAAGCTTAGGGTGGTCTTTTGGGGGGTGGGCTTCGAGACCACCGCCCCGGGGGTGGCGGCGGCCGTGCTGGAGGCCCGGGCCACCGGAGTGGACAATTTTCTGGTCTACTGCGCCCACAAGCTGGTGCCCCCGGCCTTGGAGGCGCTCCTCGCGACGGGGGAGGTGCGGGTGGACGGCTTCATCCTGCCGGGGCACGTGTCCACGGTGCTGGGCACGACCCCCTACGCCTTTTTGGCGGAGCGCCACGGGGTGCCGGCGGTGGTGGCCGGCTTCGAGCCGACGGACCTGCTCCTGGCCCTGGAGCTGTTGCTCCGCCTGGTGGAGCGGGGCGAGGCGAAGGTGGAGAACGCCTATCCCCGGGCCGTGCGGCGGGAGGGCAACCCGGCGGCCCGCGCGGTGATGGATCGGGTCTTCCGGCCGGTGGATGCCCGCTGGCGGGGTCTGGGGGAAATCCCCGGCAGCGGGCTGGCCCTGCGGGAGGAATTCGCCGCCCACGACGCGGCGCGGCAGTTCGCGCTGCCGGAGTTTCCCGACGCGGAGCCGCGGGGTTGCCGCTGCGGCGAGGTGCTGCGGGGGGCGGTGCTGCCGCCGGAGTGCCCCCTTTTCGACCGGCGATGCACCCCCGTCAGCCCGGTGGGACCCTGCATGGTCTCCAGCGAGGGTTCCTGCGCCGCCTACCACCGGTACGGGAGGCGGGCGGGATGAGGGAGGTGGAGCGGATCCTCCTGGCCCACGGCAGCGGCGGCGAACTGTCCCGCCGGCTGGTGGAGGAGGAGGTGCTGCGCTATTTCGACGACCCGGTGCTGGGGCGGCTGGAGGACGCGGCGCGAGTGCCGGCCTTCCCGGGTCGTCCGGCGCTGACCACGGACGCCTTCGTGGTGCGCCCGCTGTTCTTCCCGGGCGGGGACATCGGCAAGCTGGCGGTCTACGGCACGGTCAACGACCTGGCCATGGCCGGGGCGCGCCCGCGCTACCTCTCCCTGGCCTGGGTGCTGGAGGAGGGCCTGGAGCTGGCCGTCCTGCGACGGGTGCTGGCTTCCGCCGCCCGGGCGGCCAAGGCGGCGGGGGTGGCGGTGGTGGCGGGGGACACCAAGGTGGTGGAGCGCGGCAAGGCCGACGGCCTCTACCTGATCTCGGCGGGAGTGGGGGAGGTGCCCCCGGGCCGGGACCTGGGCCCGGCCCGGTTGCGGTCGGGGGACCGCATCCTGGTCAGCGGTCCGGTGGGGGACCACGGCATGGCCGTGCTGAGCCGCCGGGAGGGCATGGAGTTCGAGGGGGAGGTGGTCAGCGACTGCGCGCCGCTGGCCGGCCTGGTGGAGGAGATCCTGGCGGCGGGGGAGGTGCACTGCCTGCGGGATCCCACCCGGGGAGGCCTGGTGGCGGCCCTAAAAGAGGTGGCCGCGGCAGCCGGGATGGCCTCCGAGGTGACGGAAGCGGCCATCCCCGTGCGACCGGCGGTGCGCGCCGCCTGTTCCATCCTGGGCCTGGACCCCCTCCATCTGGCCAACGAGGGCAAGCTCGTGGCCTGGGTGGCCCCCCAGGACGCCGCGGCGGTGCTGGCGGCCATGCGCCGGCATCCCTTGGGCCGGGAGGCCGCCCAGATCGGGGAGGTGCTCGAGGGAGAGCCCGGTCGGGTGGTCCTGACCACCCCCTGGGGCGGGCGCCGGCGATTGGAGCTCTTGGTGGGGGAGGATCTGCCGCGCATCTGTTGATGGACCATCGAGTGGATGGTGATAGCGCAAAGATTGTGGCAACGTGGACAATCCCTTTCCGCTCTCCGAAACCTGGACATTTCTAGGTATCGGTTCGGAACTTTCATGTTCCTCGTTTGATTTCTTGACGGTTGGAGTCCTCGTCCTCCCGCCTCAGACCCCCGGAGTCTCGACGACCCCTAGGCCTGAGAACCGCCAAGTACGCCTGGTCAAAACGGCCACGGGCTGGCCTCC
>JAJZIM010000070.1 GCA_021810565.1 Bacillota bacterium | reverse complement strand
GTCACGCCTGGGGAGACCGACGTAAGACGCGGGCGGGGAAAAACCCCGTCTGCGCACAGGTCGATGAGCCAGGAAACTCCGGGGGCGACCCCGGAAACCCCCGCCTCAAGCCGCACGGCTTAGGCGGGGGGAGAGTTCATGTCGATCTCGATACTGCCAGCCCTTTGGTTGTACAGTTCCACCACCTCGCCGGGGTAAAGCCGCCGTGCTCCCTGCTTGGACAACGTGGTGCAAAGGCTCCGGTACGCCCACCCCTGCTTCCCAAGACAACGGGACAGCACCCTGCGGACGCCAACCCGGCTGCCGTCGTCCAAAGAGAGGTGCATCCCCGGGCCTTCCGTGGCCGCAAGCATCGGATCCACCGGATCCCACAGCCGCTCGGGGACCAGGGGCCCTATCCGCCGGGCTGCTTTCCAGGCCTTCTCGCGCAGGAGGAAGGCCAGACGGTGCTCCAGCAAAAACCGCATGTGCTCCACCGTGCCCTGGGCGCAGTCCCCCCGCACCAAGCCAATGCGTTCCCATCCGTCCAGCACTTCCGCCACGGCGCACATCACGTCCAGAAAACGCTTGCCCGGGGGGACGTTGCCACGATCCAGAAAGACGGCCAAGGTCTCGGCGTAATCAGGCACGTAGGCGGTGTCGAGCTGGTAGCCGCGCTTACCACGGGCTCCCGGAAAGTACCCTTTGGCTGTGTTCTCATAGGTGCGCCCGTCGGCCACCAGGCCGGAGGTGTCTACGTCCAGGGTGAAAGGTCGGGAGGAACTGCAACTGCGGCTTTGCCTGCGCAGGGTCTCCTCGAAAACCAGGAGCAGGTCTTCCAGGTCCCACGGGGTCATACCGCGCAGGAGGCGACTCACCTGGCTCTGGTCCGGGAGAGAGGGCCGGCCCAACAACTGGGCCAGGGCCGGGTAAGGGCGCAGATCCCGATTGATGCCGGAGGTGTAGGGGCAGCCCACCATCAGGGAGAGGATCAGGGTCAGGAGTTTGTCCTGCGGCGTGTGCGCCACCGTCTTCACGGCGGGCTGAAAGAGCTGCCGCAGCGGTTCGAAGTAGCCCCGGCCTTCGGCGAAGCGGAAGATGGCCACCGCCAAGGAGGTCACAGCCTGCAGCTCGATGCTCCACCGACCGTCGTTTTCCTGCAGCCGGCTTCCACCACCCCCGAGCCGACGCAAAACCCCATGGCTCTAAACTTGGCATAGTCCATCCGGGAACGGTTGTTGAAGAAGTACTCGTACTCCCTGGTGGCTTGGGCGCCTTTCTCTCCCGGGATATCCCGGAAGCCTTCCAGGGCGGCCAGCACGGCATCGATGTTACCTGCCTCCAGTTCCTCGTGCCGGTCAGCCGCCCACTGGCGCGCCAGGTCAGTGCCTGCGCCGAAGAAGATGGCCGCCGCCTCGCTCAGATGTTCCTTGGCGTGGAACAGGTCCACGATCTGGATGGCAAGAGGCGCGATCATGGCGACCAGGTTCCAGATCCAGCGGGCTCCGTCACCGATGATCACTTGAAACTTGGCCTGGAAGAAGTTGCGACGGGTGAGCTCCCGTTGCGCCCGTTGAGCAAAAGGCGGCGTCTCTTCGGGCCGGGAGTCATTCCAAGCCGAGCTTTCGATGGCCGCAGAGTAGCTCACGGAGCCCTTGTCCCGCGTGGGATTGCCTTCCTTATCCCGAGAGTCAGCCGTCCACACCACGCACTCTTTCACTTCTCGGGTCTTGGCCGTACCGTCAGGGGACTTACCCGGATGATCGGCGAGTTCCTCGGGACGCATGGGTATGCCGGTACCATCGACGCCGGCATACATCACGTCGCTGGCGGGGACGGCCTGCTCCCAATGTTTCACTTCGTCTTCGGCCACGGCGGTTCCCACCCGCTTGGCGGTGCGCTCCACCTGCTTGGCATCCACGGGTAGCCCGGCCAATTCCCTGAGCAGCATGGCACCTTCCTGAAAGCTGGTGGTGGCGCCTACCAAGACGGCCATGCGGGCCACGCCGGGAGACAGACCACTACTGTCCAAGCCAAGGGCCTGGTCCTGGGGGCAGAAACCGCGACCACAAGCCGCGCAATAGTAGTAGCCGCGACGCAAGGTCAGTTCGCCCAGCACGGAGGTGATGGTCTTGGGACGCATATCGACGAAGCGGGCGGTGGCGCCGCAGCAGAGGCAGGGAACAGAAGAAGCCGGATGGGAGTGAGCGGCGTTGAGTTGGTCTTCCAGGACACGGGCCGCGAGGGAGAAGGCCGTGAGTTTCGCGGCTGTTTCCACGGTTGCGAAATCGAAATCGTCGAGAACGGAATGGCCTAGGAATGCGGCGAGTTCCGCTTTAACTTCCGCGAGGAGGTCTGTTTTGAGGCCCCCTTTTTGGCTGAAGCTTCTGCTTCAGCCTGGGACATCTTCAGCTTGGTGTCGCAGATCTTTTCGTTTACTTCAACGATTTGTTGGGTAAGTTCTCGGAAGCGATGGTAGTTGGCCACCTGCTTTTCGACGAGTTCCAGCTCAGATCCTGGGCGGAGGTTCTTGGCGACGCTCTTTCCGTTTTGTGACACAGTAAGGAGGTGCTGTGGTCCATGTCCAGGGTGTCCTGGTTGAGAGCAAGCACACGAAGGCTTGCCGCAACGTCGGTAGTTGGCATGAATGGAACCGCGACGGAAATCTCCTGTCTTAGCCAGTTCCTGATACAGTTGGGCTCTTTGGGCATGCAGCCGGTCAAAATCCCCAGTCATGAGGCCCCTCCTTTCTGAATTCGTATCCACATTCAGACTACCGCCTCCTGGGGCCGATGTCAAGCCCTCTTCACAAATTTGTCGTGCACCCGGCACGGAACCGCAGCTTGCCGTGCGGCTTGAAAAATAGTAGAATGGCAGGCAAGAAGGTGATGACGGTGAGCGAGGTCATCAATTGGGAAGAGCGCTACCTCAGGTATGTTGAGGGAGACCTTCAGAAAGACATCCAGGAGCTCAAAGACGACCTGAAGGATCTCAGGACTGAGATTGAGGGGAAGATCGATGGCGGCTTGAAGGATCTCAGGACTGAGCTTGGAGGGAAGATCGAGCGTCTTGAGGGGAAGATCGATCGGATCTTCTGGCTCTTTGGTGGGATCCTGGCGGTTGCCGTCGTCGGCGGACTGGTGAAGATGTTCATTGGCTAGCAGGTAGAAGCGCCGCTCCTGGCGGGCACCCCAACAACCATGCGGCCAAAATTGTCAGACTATCGCTGTAGTTTCGCTGTAAGTAACCCCGTCATCGTGGGTCATTGGGAGACACTACCAGGAGCAAGGAGCCTTAGAGCCATGCGGATTTCTCGCAACGAAGGCCGCCGCAAAAACCATCTGGACGGAAATGGCATTCATGAGGTCGGGGGTTCGATCCCCCCCGGCTCCACCACCAAGGAAGCCTAGAGCCGAGCGGATTTGAAGGAACCCCTCCAGGAAATGCCTGGAGGGGTTCGGTCTTTCGGGTGGATGTTGCTGGCGGTGCGCCGTTATTCACTGGTGGCGGTTAGCCGACTTCGGACGGATCTTGCCGCGTGGGCCAGGCCCCTGTGGGGAATTTCCGGATGGACTCTGCCCTCCGGGACGGTTCCGGCGAGCGCTGCCGTCTTGGACCCGGATCACACGCCGCAGGCGCGCTTGGGACCACCCACCTTGTTGTCGTGCAGGAAGAGCCAATGGCCGCCGGAGTGCACGAAGACGGCCCGGTACACGATGGACGGCATCTTGGCGTAGCTCATGTCCGCGGCCATGGTGGCCCGGTCGCCCTTGATGCTCACCGAGATCACGTCCACCTTGGTGTAAAGCGGCGGTGTGCCCATGCCTGACCCCAGCTTCTTGGCCAGCATGGACGCCATCATGGAGCCCGGAGCCAGATGCGCTTTGACCGGGGCGGTGCTGTGGACGCGGAAGGACTCCAGGATGGCGTTGCTGAAGGAGACATAGGAGTTTACCACCGCCATCTGGGTGGCGCTGAACTTGCCGGGCAGTGCAAAGGGAATCTGCTGACCCCCCACCGCCAGGTGTTTCACCGTCACCGCCGGCGCGGTGGCGCTAGTGGACGGTGCAGCCTGGGGAGCGCCGCAGGCGGTGAGGACCAGGGCGGCCGCCGCGAAGCCCAGGGGCACCAGTCCGCGGAACCTGCCTGAAATTTTCGGACCGAGGAATAATTGCATCTTCTTGCTCCCTCCCGTGGTCATGTCGCTCCGGCATTATTCTACGCCTGCCCCAAAAAGCCTGCATATCGGCTGATACATCGCGAAATTTGCATGGTGCAATACAAAAAAGCCGGGCTGCGGGGCCAGCACACCCGGCGACGGAAGACCGCCTGTTCCGGCGGCTCAGGCGTCCTCGGTTCGGAAGCCGCGCTCGTAGCCGCGCATCCGGTACACGGCGACGGCCAACAGCCAACCGGTCAGCAGGATGCCGATGATCACGTAGCCCAGGTCGGAGAAGCGCAGATGGTCGATGGCGGTCCAGAAGCCGCCCCGCAGGGAGAACTCCATGGCCAGGACCTGCAGCGACTCGATGGTGCCGATGACCAAGGCCACCACCACGGATACGGCGGTGATGGTGAGGTTGTAGTAGACCTTGCGGATGGGCTTCAGGAAGGCCCAACCGTAGGCATACTGCATCATGACGCCGTCGGCGGTGTCCACCAGGGCCATGCCGGCGGTGAACAAGGCGGGCAGCACCAGGGCGTAGACGGCGGGCATGTGGTGGCTGGCGGCGAAGGCGGATATGCCCAAGAGGGCCACCTCGCTGGCGGTGTCGAAGCCCAGTCCGAACAGCACCCCCACCGGATACATCTGGTAGCTGCGGCGGATGCTGCGATAGAAACGGCCCAGCAGCCGGTTCATCAGACCCCGCTGCTCCAGCAGCCGGTCAAGCTCCGCCTGCTGGGACTGATCCGCCGTGCGGGCCTGGTGCAGCCGGCGAAAGACGTCGTAGATGCCGCGCAGGATCACCAGGTTTAGGAGGGCGATGGCGTACAGGAAGATGGCCGAGATCAGGGTGCCCACGATGCCGCCCACATGCTCCAGGAAGGGGATGTGGCCGGCAACCGCCCGCGTGGCCAGCACCAGGGCGGTGGCCAGCAGGAAGACGATGGTGGAGTGGCCCAGGGAGAAGAAGAAGCCGACTCCCAAGGGACGCTGCCCGTCCTGCATCAGTTTGCGGGTGGTGTTGTCGATGGCGGCGATATGGTCGGCGTCGGCGGCGTGGCGCAGGCCGAACACGTAAGCCAGGATGCCCAGCGACAGCAGGAAGGGGTAGCCGCGGGCCAGGGTGCCCAGGACCAGCCAGACCGCCACGTTGCCCGCCAGGAGCACCGCCCCCAGGGCCAGGATCCGCTGTCGCACGGCCATGCGGCCCACCTCCCGCCGGCATTGTAGCACGAAAACCAAAATCGTGTCAACAAGGCCGCTGGGCGGCGGGAGCAGGAAGATGCGGCCCGGGAGCCGAAATACGCTCAGGGGCCGAGGTCAGTGGCGGAGAGGAGAACGGAGAGATCCTGACCGCCCAGGATTACCCGCACCGCCAGTTGGACGCGCCGGTCCTGGACCTTGAGGATGCGGTCTTGGAGCAGGTGATACAGCAGGGAGTAGTCCAGCCGGTCCACGGGGGTACCGGGCAGTTTGGCCAGGAGGGCGTGCGCCTGGCGCTCGATCTCCAGACGGTAAACCGGGTCGGGATAGCGGACCGACACGGTGACCTCCTGCACCAGGCGGGCGGCCCCCCGGCGGCGGGACAGCTGCTCCAAGCGGGCGCGCAGATCGGCGTGCTCCGAGCGCAGCCGGTCCAATTGCGCTTGGAGGGCCACGTTGGCCAAGCGCTGACTGTGCAACTGGCGCCCGGCGGCGGCGAAGGTGCCGGTCGCTCCCAGGATGGCGCCCAACACCACGGCGGCCACCACCCGGCGCAGTTCCCGGTTCAAGGCGGACCGTCCAGGCTCGCCAGGAGCAGGTAGCCCAATTGGGAGCCCACCATGGCGGCGATGAACAAGGCGGCCTGCCGCAGGAAGGCCTCGGGGCGCCCGCCCAAGAGTCCGGTCTCCAGGTTGCGGAAGGTCTGCAGGGCGCCGCCCAGCGCGGCCAGGACGGCCCATAGCTTGATCCGCTGTGCCAGGCTGGCGATGGTGCCGGGAGGGAAGCCGGCGTGCAGCAGACCGGCCAGGGATCCGACCAAGGTGCCGCCCAGGGTCATGCCCAGGGCCAGGCAGAAGGTGAGCGCCAACTCCTCGGCGAAACGCAAATGGGATCACCGCCCATCGGGAGCCTATTCCCGGGCGGCTGGGTATAGACGGGGGGATATTCTTGCCGGGTTTCGCCCACCTGCACGTGCACAGCGAGTTCAGCCTTCTGGACGGGGCCGCCCGGGTGCGGGAGTTGCCCGAGCGGGTACGGGAGTTGGGCATGGGCGCCGTGGCCCTGACCGACCACGGCAACCTCTACGGCGCGATCCCCTTCTACAAAGCCTGCCGCCGGGTCGGAGTCCATCCGGTCATCGGCTGCGAGATGTATGTGACCGCCGGTTCACACCTGGAGCGGCGCCGGGGTGACGCCCTCTTCCACCTGCTGCTGCTGTGCCAGGACCAGGAGGGCTACCGCAACCTGGTGGAATTGGTGTCCAGGGCGCACCTCGACGGCTTCTACTACAAGCCGCGGGTGGACCGGGAGCTCCTCGAGCGCCATCATCGGGGTCTCGTCGCCCTGTCGGCCTGCTGGGCGGGAGAGATCCCCTTGCTCCTGGCCCGAGGGATGGCCGAACAGGCCCGGCAGGCGGCCGAGTGGTACCGGGACACCTTCGGGGCGGAGAACTTCTTCCTGGAGCTTCAGGACCACGGCCTGAGCGATGAGGCACCGGTGCGGGCCGCCTTGGAGGAGTTGGCCCGGTCCACGGGCATACCCCTGGCGGCCACCAACGATGTCCACTACCTGCGCCGCGAGGACGCGCCGGCCCAGGATCTCCTGCTTTGCATCCAGACGGGCAAGACGGTGGACGAGACAGAGCGACTGCGGTTTCCCGCTCCCGAGTTCTACCTGAAGTCGCCCGCCCAGATGGCGGAGCTGTTCCGGACGGTGCCCGAGGCGCTGGAGAACGCCGGACGCATCGCCGAGCGCTGCCAGGTGGAGTTCACCTTCGGGCGGCTGCACCTGCCGGCCTTTCCCGACGCGGCAGGCGATCCGATGGGCTTTCTCCGGGAGCGTTGCGCCGCGGCGCTGTCCGAGCGCTATCCCTCCCCCCCGGCCGAGGTGTCCGAGCGGCTGCGCTACGAGCTGTCCGTCATCGATCAGATGGGCTTCGCCGACTATTTCCTGATCGTGTGGGACTTCGTGTCCTTTGCCCGCGGCCGGGGCATCCCGGTGGGTCCCGGGCGCGGTTCGGCGGCGGGGAGCCTGGTGGCCTACCTCCTGGGGATCACCGAGGTGGATCCCCTGCGGTGGGGTCTGCTCTTCGAGCGTTTCCTCAATCCGGAGCGGGTGACCATGCCGGACATGGACATTGACTTCTGCTACGAACGGCGCGGCGAGGTCATCGACTACGTGGTGGAGAAATACGGGGCCGATCGGGTGTCCCAGATCATCACCTTCGGCACCATGGCGGCGCGCGCGGCCATCCGGGACGTCGGACGGGCCCTGCGCCTGCCTTACGCCGAGGTGGACCGGGTGGCCAAGCTGGTGCCCACGGGGCCGGGAGTGAACCTGGAGCGGGCCCTGGAGGCCGTTCCGGAGTTGGCCGACCTGTATCAGCACGATCCGACCATCCGGCGGCTGTTGGACCTGGCCAGGTCGGTGGAGGGCATGCCGCGCCACGCCTCGGTCCACGCGGCGGGGGTGGTCATCGCCCCCGGCCCCCTGACGGAATTCGTGCCGCTGCAGCGGGGCACCGAGGAGGCCGTGATCACCCAGTACCCCATGGAGGTGCTGGAGGAGCTGGGCCTGTTGAAGATGGATTTCCTGGGGCTGCGCAACCTTACGGTGCTGGAGGACACGCGCCGATTCCTGCAGGAGGCGGGGGGCCAGCCGCCGGATTTCTCCCGCCTGCCCCTGGACGACGCCGCCACCTACGAGCTCTTGAGCCGCGGGGAGACCTTGGGGGTGTTCCAGCTGGAGTCCTCCGGCATGCGCCAACTGCTGACGGAGATGAAGCCCACCTGCCTGGAGGACATCATCGCGGCGGTTTCCCTGTACCGGCCGGGCCCCATGGAGAACATCCCGCTGTTCCTGCAGCACCGTCGGGAGGGGGCCCGGTATCCCCATCCAGATCTGGAGCCCATCCTGCGGGAGACCTACGGCATCTTGGTCTACCAGGAGCAGATCATGCAGGCTGCGGCGCAGTTGGCCGGCTTCTCCCTGGGCAAGGCGGATCTCTTGCGGCGCGCCATGGGCAAGAAGAAACGGGATATATTGGAACGGGAGCGAGCGGCTTTCATCGAGGGCTGCCGCCGCAACGGCCATCCGGAGGATTTTGCCGCCCACATCTACGACCTGATCCTTAAGTTCGCCGGCTACGGCTTCAACAAATCCCACGGGGCGGCCTACGCCCTGGTCGCCTATCGCACCGCCTACTGCAAGGCCAACCATCCGGTGGAGTATATGGCGGCCCTTTTGACCAGCCTCATGGACAACACGGACAAGCTGGCCAAATATATCGGAGAGTGCCGCCGGATGGGCATCCCCGTGCTGCCGCCCGACATCAACGAGAGTCGGGCCACCTTCACCCCGGTACGGGGGGCGGTGCGCTTCGGGCTGACGGCGGTGAAGAACCTGGGAGGCGGTGCGGTGGAGGAGATCCTGCAGTCCCGGGGGAAGGTCGGTCCCTTCCGCTCCCTGTGGGACCTGTGTGAGCGGGTCAACCCGCGACTGTTGAACCGCCGGGCTCTGGAGAGCCTGATCAAGGGAGGAGCCATGGATTCCCTGGGCCGACGCTCGCAGCTGTCGGCCGTGCTGGACCGGGCCATGGAGGAGGCGCAGCACGGCCGCAGGCGACGGGAGGCGGGACAACTGTCCTTCTTCGAGTTGCAACCGGCCGGTGGCCCGGAAGAGTGGCTGCCGGACCAGCCGGAGTTTCCTGCGGCGCAGCTCTTGGCCTTGGAGAAGGAGGCCCTGGGGATGTACATCAGCGGGCATCCCCTGAGCGGGCGGGAGGAGGCGTTGCGCGCCAAAGCCTCGCATCAACTGGGCAGTTTGGACGAGCTGCCCGACGAGACCGGCGTGGTGGTGGGCGGCATGGTGGCGGAGTTGAAGCGCACCCTGACCCGCCGGGGGGACAGCATGGCCTTCCTGACCCTGGACGACCGCACGGGCCGAACCGAGGTGCTGGTTTTCCCCGGGGTGCTGCGCCGGGCCGGGTCCCTCCTGGCCGAAGACGCCTTAATCCTGGTGCGGGGCAGGGTGAGCCGCCAGGAGGAGGAGGAGACGACCAAGGTGGTGGCGGAGGAGATCCTGCCCTTGGAGGAGGCGCCGCCGCCGGAGACGACCGTCTACCTGCGGGCAAAGGAGAGCCTTTATCGGCGCCAGCGGGAGCGGGTGGAGCAGGTGTTGGAGGAGCACCGGGGCGGCGCACCGGTCTACCTGCATCTGACGGACCGGGACAAGACCCTGCGCCTGGATCGGCGTTTTTGGGTGCGGCCGGAGCCGGCGGTGCTGGAGGAGTTGCGCCATATCCTGGGGCCGGACAACGTGCGGGTGCGCTCGGGCGCGGCGCAATAGGGTGGGGGAAAGCGCATGTTGCGGCAAATGTTTGGAGTATGGCAAGGAAAGCTGCTCCATTGGCGCATATAGGCATGAAAATATTCCGGCGGGAGGCAGTGAACGGGCAGGAAAGCCGGTGGAGCATCAAGAATATTCGACTAGTTGACACGGTGTATAATTAAGCTGGCGGGGGTGGACCGGATGCGGCGCACAGGCCTGCTGCACGCGGAGTTGCTGGCGGTGGTGGGCGGGATGGGACACGGCGACTTCCTGGTGATCGCCGACGCCGGTCTGCCGGTGCCGTCCGGGGTGCGCCGCATCGATCTGGCGGTGCGGGAGGGCATGCCGCCCTTCATGGCGGTGGTGGAGACGGTCCTGGGGGAATTGGTGGTGGAAAGCGCCGTGCTGGCCACCCAGACCGAGGAGCAGCGCCCGGAACTGGCGGAGGCGCTGCGCGCCGCCCTGCGGGATGTCGGGGTCAGCGCCGTTTCGTGCCTGCCGCACGACGAGTTCAAGCTGCGCTGCGCCGGGGTCCGAGCCGTCGTGCGCACCGGAGAATGCACGCCCTACGCCAACGTGCTGCTGGTGGCGGGCGTGCCTTTCTGAGGGGGGGTGCCGCCTATCCGGAGGAAACTGCGGCAAGGAGGAACTGACAATCCAAGGACAGGAGGGCTTCGGATGAGAAAGCACCGGGTGATCATGGCGTGCGTGACGGGGCTGGCCGCGCTGTCGCTCTTGGCGGCGTGCGGACCGACGCGCAAGGCCGCGGCTCCAGCGCCCAAGCAGTTGATCTACTTCATCTTCCCCGGCTTCACCACCATGCCCTATTTCGCGCCGATGGCCGCGGGCATCAAGCAGGCGGCCAAGGATTATCCGCAGTTGGACATCAAGGTGGTCAGCGCCAACAACTCCTCGGCCACCGAGATCACCGACGTCAAGGAGGCCATCGCCGCCGGAGCCAAGGGCATCATCCTGACTCCCATCTCCGGAACCTTGACCAGCGTGGCCCAGGAGGCCATGAGCAAGCATGTCCCGGTGATCACCATCGACCGGGACGTCACCAGCCCCGCCGCCCGGGTGGCCTTCATCGGGGACAAGGACGTGGTGTTGGGCCAGGATGAGACGACCTATGCGCTGAGCTACCTGGCTGCGCACCATGTGCCCAAACCGTGGCACGTGGCCATCCTGCAGGGAACCCTGGGCTCCAGCACCGCCATCGACCGGCTCAACGGGGCGCAGCAGGCCCTGGCGCCATACGTCAAGGACGGCCAGGCCCAGGTGGTCTTCAACCAGTCGGCCAACTTCGCCACCTCCACTGCCGAGACCATGATGTCGGAGGAGTTGGCCAAGGACTCGAACATCCAACTGGTGATCTGCGGCAACGACGCCATGGCCCTGGGCGCCATTCTGGCGGCCAAGGACCGGGGGCTGACCCCCGGAAAGCAGATCTTCGTGGTGGGAGCGGACGCCCAGCCCCAGAGCTTGGCGGATGTCAAGACCGGCCAGCAGCTGGACACGGTGACCCACTCGCCCTATGTGGAGGCGGTGTGGGCCGTGGAGGCCATGAGCAACTACCTGCACGGGGTGCAGCCGCCCTCGGCCAAGTTCCCGCACGGCGACATCACCATCCCCATGACCGTGGTGACCAAGGCCAACGTGTCCAAGATCGCCGGTTGGGGGACGCCCCAGACGGTGCCGCCGCTTCCCTACGGCCAAGGGAAGGCGGTGCCCACCACCTGATCCACGCCCGCGCCGATACGGAGGCCCGGCAGGCGGCCGGGCCTCCGCATGAATCGGCCACGGATCCGAGCGGCGAGGAGGGAGCGGCGGATATGTCGGTGCAGGCGGCGGCCGAGGCGGACGCATCCGGGAAGCAGGAGCCCCTGCTGTCGGTGCGGAGCCTGTCCAAGGCCTTTGGACGCGTGCGGGCGGTGGACGGGGTGAGCCTGGACATCTATCCGCAGGAGATCATCGGCATCGTGGGCGACAACGGCGCGGGCAAATCCGTCTTCTTGCAGTTGCTCACCGGCAACCACCGGGCCGACGCGGGGGAGATCATCTTCAAAGGGCAGCGGGTGCAGGTGACCTCGCCCAAGGTCTCCCGGCGGCGCCTGCGGATCGAGATGGTGTATCAGAACCTCTCCCTGGCTCCCGACCTGCGGGTGTGGGAGAACGCGTTTCTGGGGGAGGAGCGGCGCCGTTGCGGGATCTTCATGGATGTGCGGGCGATGCAGGAGGCCACCGGCGAGGCCCTGGTCAAGCTGGGCGCCAAGGTGCAGCCCAACGACCTGTTCAGCGATCTCTCGGGAGGGGAGCAGCAGGTGGTGGCCATCTCGCGGGCCATCCTGTTCCAGCGGGAGCTGATCATCCTGGACGAGCCTACGGCGGCCATCTCCCTGAACAAGGTGGAGGAGGTCCTGCGCACCATCCTGGATCTCAAACAGCACGGCAAGACCGTGCTCCTGGTGAGCCATCGGCTGGAGGACATCGTCCGCGTCTCGGACCGCATCGTGGTCTTCGCCCACGGCAGGATCAAGCGGGTGCTGCGCAATGAGGGCATCCGGGTGGGCGACCTGATCCCGATCATGTTCGGAAACGACTAAAGGAGTGGCTTGTCCTTGGCGAAGGATTCGCAGGTGGCTGCCCCGCGGCGGGAGGGCGCCGTCTGGCGCCGCTGGCCGGAGGTGTTCGGCGCTCCCGGCAGCGTCCGCCGCTCGGTGGCGTTCCTGATCCTGGCGCTGGCCATCGCCCGGGCCGTGGCGCCTTCCTTCCTGTCCTGGCCCAACCTCAACGCGTTGCTCATAAGCTCCAGCTTCCTGATCGTGATCGCCGTGGGTGAGGCTTTCGTGATCATGACCGGCATGATCGACCTGGGGGTACAGAGCGTTCTGGCCAGCGCGGGCATGCTGGTGGCCTTTTTGAGTGTCTTTGGCCGCATGCCGGCGGCGGCGGCGGTCGCGGTCGCGCTGCTCTTCGGGATGGCCATAGGGGCCGGGGTGGGCCTGTTGGTGACCAAGGGGCGCATCCCCTCTTTCATCGTCACCCTGGGGGTTTATTGGGGGTTCACGGGGGTGGCGCTGCTGTTCAACGGCGGCAACTACATCAACCCCTACTCCGTGCAGCCGCCGCGACCTTTCGGTTTCATGGGGATCGCCGGCCATCTCGGCGGCGTGTCCGACCTCATCCTGTTAAGCTTCCTGGTGGTGCTGCTGGGACAGCTGCTTTTGTCCTACACCCCCTTCGGGCTGTGGGTCAGAAGCGTGGGCTCCAACGAGGCGGCGGCACGGGTGGTGGGCTTGAACACCGCCGCCCTGAAGATCGCGGTCTTCGTCGGCTCGGGTTTCCTGGCCGCCCTGGCGGGGGTCATGATCACCGCGTGGCAGAACTCCATCTACCCCGGTACGGGCCAGGGCTTCTCCCTGGAGGCCATCGCGGGGGTGATCCTGGGGGGCATCCCCTTCGCGGGGGGGCGCGGCACCATCCTGGGGGCGGCCATCGGGGCCCTGGTCATCGGGTTGATCGACGACCTCATCGTGCTGCTGGGCCTGCCGGCCCTGTACGAGTACATCTTCGTGGCGGCGGTGCTGGTCGCCGCCGGACTGCAGGCCCGGGGCAAGGGCTTCGCCAAATGAGCCGCGTCTACCGATCCGGCAGCTCCACCGTCCAGTAGCCCCGTTCCCGGGCGGTGCGGACCTCCTCCGCCGGGAGCAGGGGGGAGGGGTCCGTCACCAGGGGCCAGAACTTAGGCACGATGGTCTTGCCCGCCAGCAGGAAGCGGCGGACCTCGGAGAGGGCCCAGCCCAGCAGGGCGTCCTCGCCGTACTCCGGGGCGCGCTTGCGGCGCAGGTAGAGCAGGTCGGGCTGGTAGGCCAGCACGTCCACCGACCGCTCGGGAGCCTGGGCCCCCTCCGGATAGAAGTGGAGGCGGCAGCGATGCAGGGGGTAGGGACGCCGGCGCGGGTCCAGGTCCATCTCCCAGCGCAGCAGGTATCGCTTGGACACGGGGCACCACCTCTTTTGCGGAAAGGATGCTTGTTTTTGCCCGAGCCTACGCATGACCGGCGGCGCTGCCGCCACTTAGCTCGGAGGCCGGGGGCGCGGGAGGCCCTGCCCCCGGGAACCGACCTGTCCCGGGCGGCCATCTTCCTGTGCCACAAGGACGGCCCGGGGCGCACCACCACCATGCGCAAGTGCCACTACTGCCGCGACCACGGCCTGGGCTACGCGGAGCGGGGATGAAGGCCAAGCCCGCCCAGGGTTTCCCCCAGGGCGCTCACCGCCCGGCGCCGCAGCTCGCGGTGGGCGGGGTCGTTGTTCCATAAGCTTGCCCCCGAGGGATGGGGCAGCGGGATCAGGGTGGCTGCTCCTTGGGAGAAGACGCGGCCGACCACCTCGGTCAAGGGGCGGGGTCCCAGGAGCTCCCGCACGGCCAAGCCGCCAACGGGAACCAGGATCCGCGGGGACAATAGCGCTTGTTCCCGGGCCAGGAAGGGGCGGCAGTTGGCCACCTCCCACGGGGTGGGGGGCCGATCCCCCTTGCCGCGGGGGTTGGGGCCGGGGTAGCACTTGACCACGGCGGTGAAATAGGCCGCCCGCCGGAAGGACGCCTCGTCCCACCCGATGTCCGCAAGCCAGAGGAAGAGGTTCTTGCCGCCGCCGGGGTTGCCGAAGGGGAGGTAGACCGAGCCGGTGGTCTTGGCCGGCGCCTGCCCCACCACCATCACCCGGCTGTCCGGCGCACCGCGGGCCACCCCGGGCACGCTGGTCATGCCCGGGCACCGGCGGCACGCGGCCATCGTTTCCAGCAGGTCCTGCCAGGCCGCATCGCTCATGCGCCCAGCGTAGCACCGCGGGGCGCGCCAGTCAACGCCGCCGGCGCGAAAGCAAAAGGCTGGCTTTCTTTTTTAGGTAGCGTTATAATATTCACAAAGCCGCAGGGCGGAGGGAGGGTGCCCGAGTGCTGGTCCCGGGACTTTTGTCGGGGGTTTTGGCTTTGGCGGTGTTGGAGGCGGTGCTGGCGGCGGTCGGACTGGCCCGCGCGCCGGAGACGATCTTTTTGGCAGTGCCGCAGGTGGCCGTCCTGGGGTATCTCGCGGCGCGCTCCTGGCGGCGCCTGGGCCGCAAGGAGCGGCAGGAGAGCGACGCGCACCTGGAGACCCTGCACATAGGGAGCGAGACCCTGGCCTACATCCGCCAGGGACTCAACGAGGAGACGGCCCAGAAGGTGGCCGAGGTGATCCACAAGATCGCCGACGTGGACGCCGTGGCCATCACCGACACGGAGCGCATCCTGGGACACGTGGGCAACTCCTGCTACCGCCACTACCGGGGCGGGCGGATCATCACCAACTCCACCCGGCGCGCCATCGAGCGGGGCGAGTTCACGGTGGTTCGCGACCGCAAGGAGCTGGACTGTCCCCAGGAGCACTGCGAGTGCGCCGTGCGGGAGGTGGTCATCGCCCCCCTGAAGTTCCGGGGCACCGTGGTGGGTACGGTGAAGCTGTACCTGAACCGGCGTCAGGTGATCCCCGCCTATGTGTTGCGCCTGGCGCGGGGGGTGGCGCAGCTTCTGGGCATCCAGATGGAACTGGTGGAGTTGGATCGCCAGAATCAGCTCCTGACCCAGGCCCGGCTGGAGGCGCTACAGGCGCAGATCCGGCCCCATTTCCTCTTCAACGTGCTGAACACCATCATCATGTTCAGCCGCACGGACGCGGAGCACTCCCGCGCCCTACTGGTGAACCTGGCCGAGTTCTTCCGCCGCTCCTTGAAGCCGCGGGAGCCTTTCGTCACCGTGGAGGAGGAGCTGGAGTACGTCAACACCTACCTGACCCTGGAGCAGGCCCGCTTCGGCGACAAGCTGAAGGTGCGGATGAAGCTGGATCCCCGGGTGCTGAACCTGCGCATCCCGGTCTTGACCATTCAGCCGCTGGTGGAGAACGCCATCGGGCACGGCCTGGCGCCCAAGGAGGACGGCGGCTGGGTCATGGTCTCGGCCCGCATCCGGCGCGACGAGCTGCGCCTGATCGTGGCGGACAACGGGGTGGGCATTCCCCCGGAGCGGCTGGCCCACGTCTTTCGCGCCGGCTACGGCCAGGGCATGGGCCTCGGACTGTCCAACGTGAACGAGCGCCTGTGCGGCCTGTACGGGGAAGAGTATCGGCTGCGGCTGCGGACCACGCCCGGCAAGGGCACGGTGCTGCAGGCGCGCATCCCCCTCAGCCGGGCCCGGGCCGAGGAGGTGGCGGCGGTTGAGCCTGAAAGCGTTGCTGGTTGACGACGAGTATCCGTCCCGCAACGAGCTGCGGTTCCGCCTGGAGCGCTATCCCGAGATCGAGGTGGTGGGGGAGGCGGCCAACGCCCGGGAGGCGCTGCAGCTTTGCTCCGCCATGGACTACGACGTGGTGTTCCTGGACATCCAGATGCCGGGGATGGACGGCGTGGAGTTGGCCCAGGCCCTGCGCGTCGGCGGCAAGAACCCCAAGGTGGTCTTCGTGACCGCCTACGAGGAGTATGCCGTCAACGCCTTCAAGGTGCGGGCCACGGACTACCTGCTCAAGCCCTTCGACGACGCGCGGCTGGACGACACCGTG